>JBFLWO010000181.1:0-5245 GCA_040757755.1 Actinomycetota bacterium | reverse complement strand
GGCACCGCCCCCGCGGCGCCGGCGTCCGACCACCGCACCCTCCTCGAGGACATCAAGGCGCAGTTCGACGCGGTGGAGGAGCCGGGCCGCACCCGCCCGTCGTAGGGCGAGCGACGAGCGGGGCTCTGCAGCCGCCGGTGGCCGTGCCGCCCCCAACGCGGCGGGTACGATTGCCGGACAAGGCGGCGCGGGCCCGCTCCGCTCGCGGTGGGCTCACCTCCCCATAGGTCCCGTCCCCGGACGTCCCGCGGCGCCGCCGGCGCCCGGGCCCGCCCGGATGGGGCCGTCAACGCCCGAAGGAGGCGCAGTGGCGCAGAAGATGAACCCACAGCAGATGATGAAGCAGGTCCAGAAGATGCAGGAGGACATGCAGCGCGTGCAGCGCGAGCTTGCGGAGGAGTCGGTCACCGCCTCCGCCGGCGGCGGCGCGGTCACCGCGCGTGTCAGCGGCAGCCTGGAGCTGCTGGAGGTCACGATCGCCCCGGCGGCCGTCGACCCCGACGACATCGAGCTGCTGCAGGACGCGGTCGTCGCCGCGGTGAACGAGGCGATGCGCGCCGCCCAGCAGATGGCGCAGACGCGCCTCGGCGCGATCACGGGTCCCCTCTCCTCGCTCGGCATCCCCGGCCTGTAGGGACGATGCGGCGAGCTCGTCACGCCGCGGCGGCGCGGACCCCGGGGTGGGCGCGGGGGTGACGTCCGTGCTCACCCCCTCGGTGGAGCGGCTCGTCGCCGAGCTGGCGCGGCTTCCCGGCATCGGGCAGCGCAGCGCCCAGCGGCTCGCCTTCCACCTCATGAAGGCGCCGGAGGAGCGCCCCCGGGCGCTCGCCGCCGCGATCAGCGACGTCGTCGAGCGCCTCCGCCCGTGCGCGCGGTGCTACTCGTTCGCGGAGGACGAGCTGTGCCCGATCTGCGCGGACCCGCGCCGCGACCCCACGGTGCTGTGCGTCGTGGAGGAGCCGTCCGCGATCATCCCGATCGAACGCACCCACGAGTTCCGTGGCCGCTACCACGTGCTGGGCGGCGCCCTCAGCCCCATCGACGGCGTGGACCCGGAGAGCCTGCGCATCCGTGAGCTGACCGAGCGGATCGACCGCGACGGCGTGCAGGAGCTCGTCATCGCGACGAACCCGACGATGGCGGGGGAGGCGACCGCCCTGTACCTCGCCGACCTCGTCCGTGGCCGGGTGCGCGTCACGCGTCTCGCGAGCGGCCTGCCGGTGGGCGCGGACCTGGAGCACGCCGACGAGCTCACCCTCGGGCGCGCCCTGCTCGGCCGCACCGAGCTCTAACGCCCCGCCTTCGACGTCCGCCCCCCTCCGGGCGTGCGGGCGTGCGCACCAGCCCGCACCCCCGGCACCTCGCCGGGCCGGTGGGCGCGCCCGCCTCCCGCCAATTGGCGGGGGTCCGTTGCGCCAATTGGCGTGGGCCCGGTGCGCCAAGTGGCGCGGGCCGGTGCGTCAAGTGGCGTGGGCCCGGTGCGCCAAGTGGCGCGGGCCGGTGCGTCAAGTGGCGTGGGCCCGGTGCGTCAAGTGACGCGGCCCGGTGCGTCAAGTGGCGTGGGCCCGGGGTGCGCCAATTGGCGTCGCGCCGTCGCCGCCGACGCAGCGGTGCGCGGGCGCCGCGACTGCCGCGCTCGTCGTGGCGGGGCCTCGCGGTGGCGGGGACCGGTGCGTCAAGTGGCGCGGGCCGGGTGCGTCAAGTGGCGCGGACCCGGTACGCCAAGTGGCGCGGACCCGGTACGCCAAGTGGCGCGGACCCGGTACGCCAAGTGGCGCGGACCCGGTACGCCAAGTGGCGTGGGCCCGGTGCGTCAAGTGGCGTGGGCCCGGTGCGCCAAGTGGCGTCGCGCCGTCGCCGCCGATGCCTCGGCGTGGACGCCGTGGCTGGCGCGTGTCGACGGCTGTCAACGGCCAGCGGGACTTCCCGAGTGGCGGCCACGTGGTCTCCCGTTCTGCGGCCACTTGATCTCCGAATGCGCGGATCCGGTGCGTCAAGTGGCGCGGGCCGGGTGCGTCAAGTGGCGCGGGCCCGGCGCGCCAAGTGGCGCGGATCCCGTGCGCCAAGTGGCGCGGACCCGGTGCGCCAAGTGGCGTGGACCCCGCGCGCCAAGTGGCGGGGGACCCGGCGCCGGCCCCCGCGGCGGCGCGGACGCCGCGACAAGGGTGCTCGTCGTGGCGGGGCCTCGCACCGGCCTGGTGGGGGCGGTGCCTGTCACACTCGCCGGGAGCAGCGAGACGGAGGAGTCATGTCGCACGACACCGCCCGCCCGAGCGACGAGGAGCTGCGCGCCCGCCTGACGCCGGAGCAGTACGAGGTGACGCAGCGGTCCGCCACCGAGCGGCCGTTCACCGGCGACTACTGGGATCACCACGGCGACGGCGAGTACCTGTGCGTCGTGTGCGGCGGCCCGCTGTTCGACTCGCGGGACAAGTTCGACTCCGGCACGGGGTGGCCGAGCTTCACGCAGCCCGCCCGCGGCGCGGAGGTGGCGGGGGCGGTCGACCTGAGCCACGGGATGGTCCGCACGGAGGCCCGCTGCGGCCGCTGCGGCGCCCACCTCGGCCACGTGTTCCCCGACGGGCCGGCCCCCACCGGGCTGCGCTACTGCATCAACTCCGCGTCGCTCGCGTTCACCGACCGCGACCCCGCTGAGCCCCGGCGGCACGGGCCGCCGGGGGACCGCGCCGACTAGACTTCCCCGGTTTGACTGCCCCCGGAGCGTGGACGAGGAGGGAACACATTCCGCTGCGCGTGATGAAGTTCGGCGGCAGCTCGGTCGCCGACGCCGACAAGATCAAGAACGCGGCGCGGCGCATCGCGGCGGCCCGCGAGTCCGGGGACGACGTCATCGTCGTCGTGAGCGCCCGGGGGAAGACCACCGACGAGCTGATCGCCGCGGCAGACGAGATCTCCGACCGCCCCGACCCGCGCGAGATGGACATGCTCCTCTCGACGGGTGAGCGCATCTCGTGCGCCCTCATGGCGATGGCCCTGCACGACCTCGGGCACGACGCCACGTCGTTCACCGGCTCCCAGGCGGGCATCCTCACCGACACCGCCCACACCAAGGCCCGCATCGTCGACATCACGCCGGACCGCGTCAGGGAGGCGCTCGACGCCGGGCACGTCGCCCTCGTCGCCGGCTTCCAGGGCGTGTCGACGGACCGTGACGTCACGACGCTCGGCCGCGGCGGCAGCGACACCACCGCCGTCGCCCTCGCCGCCGCCACCCGCGCGGACGTGTGCGAGATCTACACCGACGTGAAGGGCGTGTTCACCGCGGACCCCCGCATCGTCCCGGACGCGCGCAAGCTGCCGGTGGTGAGCCACGAGGAGATGCTGGAGATGGCGGCGATGGGCTCGAAGGTGCTCATGCTGCGCTCCGTGGAGTTCGCCCGAAACCACGACGTGCGCGTGCACGTGCGCTCGTCGTTCCACCCCGACGAGGGAACCTGGATCGTCAAGGAGACGCCCGTGATGGAGAGAGCGATCGTGTCCGGCATCGCGCACCAGGCCAACGAGGCCAAGGTCACCCTGAGCGGGGTGAAGGACAAGCCGGGTGTCGCCGCCGAGATCTTCACGGCGCTCGCCGACGCGCTCATCAACGTCGACACGATCATCCAGAACACGGGTCACGACGGGCTCGCCGACCTGTCGTTCACGGTGCCGCTCGGGGAGCTCGACCACACCCTGAAGGTGCTGGGGGACATGAAGGACGGCCTCGGCGCGACGTCCCTCGCGAGCGACGACCAGATCGGGAAGGTGACCCTCGTCGGCGCCGGCATGAAGTCGAACCCCGGCGTCGCCGCGAAGATGTTCCGCGTCCTCGCCGCCGAGGGCATCAACATCCAGATGATCGACACCTCCACGATCCGCATCACCGTGGTGATCGACCGCCGCGAGGTGGAGCGGGCCGTGCGCGCCCTGCACGACGCGTTCGACCTCGGCAGCGAGGCGGAGCGTCGCGCGCACGGTGAGGGAAGCGATGTTTAGCGTCGCGGTCGCCGGCGCCACCGGCGCCGTCGGCACCGTGATGCTGCGGGTCCTGGAGGAGCGCGGCTTCCCGGTGACGCGGCTCGTGCCGCTCGCCTCGTCCCGCTCCGCCGGCCGGACGGTGGACTACCTCGGCACGCCGGTGGAGGTGCGGGAGCTCGCGGAGGACAGCTTCGAGGGCGTCGACATCGCCCTGTTCTCCGCGGGGTCGGCGCGGTCGAAGGCGTTCGCCCCCGCCGCCGTGGAGGCCGGCGCGGTGGTGATCGACAACTCGTCCGCGTACCGCATGGACCCGGACGTCCCGCTCGTCGTGCCGGAGGTGAACTCCCACGACCTCGAGGGGCACCAGGGGATCGTCGCGAACCCGAACTGCGTCGCCGCCCCGCTGGTGGTCGCGTTGAAGCCGATCGCCGACGCGGTCGGCCTGGAGCGCGTGGTGGTGTCGAGCTACCAGTCGGTGAGCGGCACGGGCGCCGCCGCCGTCGCGGAGCTGCGCGCCCAGACGCAGGGGCGTCTGGAGGGCAGCGAGCCGGGGCCGTCCGTGTACCCGCACCCCATCGCGTTCAACGTGCTGCCGCACATCGACGTGTTCGACGACGACGGCTACACGGGCGAGGAGCGGAAGGTCGCGAACGAGACCCGCAAGATGATGGGGTTGCCGGACCTGCGGGTGTCGGCGACGTGCGTGCGGGTCCCCGTCTTCTACGGCCACTCCCAGTCGGTCACGATCGAGACGTCGGAGAAAATCACGGCGGATCGGGCGCGTGAGCTCCTGATGGCCGCCCCCGGCCTGGTGGTGGTGGACGAGCCCGCCCTGAACCGGTACCCGCTGGCCCGGGACGCGGAGGGCCACGACGAGGTGTACGTCGGCCGGATCCGGGAGGACAGCTCCCACGACCGGGGCCTGTGCCTGTGGATCGTCGCCGACAACCTCCGCAAGGGGGCCGCGACGAACGCCGTCCAGATCGCCGAGGCGCTCGTCACCAACGGCTGGCTGTAGAGGAGCGCTGAAGAGCCTCTCCCCCCGGCGACTCGCCGGGGGGAGACGTGACGACTCTTCAGCGTGATGCACGCACCCCGATGACGGTCGCGCATCGCCGGGCGCGACGCGCGACCCGCGAACGCCCTTCTTCAGGGTCCGTGGAGTGGCACCGCGCCCCGGCGCCGCGCGGCGCCGGCCCGTCACGGCGTCGACGACGGCCGGCGCGGCGCGCCCACCCCGGAGCCGCGGGCGAGGCGGGGGACGCCC
>JBFLWO010000180.1:0-5251 GCA_040757755.1 Actinomycetota bacterium | reverse complement strand
GCCCTCGCCGACCTCGCCGGCGAGGGCGTCACGCGCAGCCTGTCCGCGATCGACGACCTCAACCGCAACGCCGTGCGCGCGATCGAGCGAAGCGGCGCCCGGCCGCTGTGCCGCCTCCTCGTGATCCGGGTCGGGACGCTCTCCCTCATGCGCGCCCGGCGCGGGCGGGACGTCCGGTGGCGTCTGTTCAGGGGGCGCCTCGACGTCGCTCCCGAGCTCTACCGATCCGCGTCCGGGCCGGCGGAGCGGCCGGCATGAGGGCGCCCTTCGTGGTGGTCCACAGCGCGGGCATCTGGCTCCCCGTGACCGAGACCTGGCTCTACAACCTGATCTCCCACCTCCCCGAGTCGATCGAGTCCCACGTCGTCTGCGGACGGCGGGCGAACACGGACCTCTTCCCGTTCCCGCGGGTCTCGGTGGAGGAGGACCTCTGGCGCGAGCGCCTCGCCACCCGTCGCGGCCTCAGGCGGCTCCTCGGGCGGCGCACCATCCTGCTGGGCGAGCGGGTCCGCGACCTCCGGCCACGGATCCTGCACTCGCACTTCGGCTACCTCGGCTGGCGCAACCTCCCGGTGGCGCGCCGGAACGGCCTCCGCCACGTGGTCAGCTTCTACGGCGTGGACCTGACGCAGTTCCCACGCTCGGAGCTGTGGCGCCGGCGGTACGCCGAGCTCTTCGCCGGGGCTGACGCGATCCTCTGCGAAGGGCCCCACATGGCCGGCACGCTCACCGACCTCGGCTGCCCCGCCGACCGGGTGCGGGTGCATCGCCTCGGTGTGAGCGTCGACCGGATCCCGTTCCGGCCCCGGCGCCGCCTCCCCGGCGAGCCGCTGCGGGTGCTCGTGGCCGCAACGTTCCGCGAGAAGAAGGGCATCCCCGACGCCCTGGCGTGCCTCGCCATCCTCGCCGCCGGCGGGGTCGACTGCGTCGCCACGGTCATCGGCGACGCCCACGGCCCCGCCGACGCCGCGGAGAAGGAGCGCATCCTGGCGGCCGCCGCCGCGCCGGCGCTGGAGGGACGCGTGCGCTTCCTCGGCTTCCAGCCACCCTCCCGGCTGATGGAGGAGGCGTACCGCCACCACGTCTTCCTCGCCCCCAGCGTCACGGCGCGGGGGGGCGACGCCGAGGGCGGCGCGCCGATGTCCGTCATCGAGATGGCGGCGTCCGGCATGCCGATCGTCAGCACCACCCACTGCGACATCCCGAACGTCCTCGCGGAGCCGAACCGGCGGCTCCTCGCCCCGGAGCGGGACCCCGCCGCCCTCGCCGACGTCGTCCGGGCCCTCGCCGGCTCCGAATGGGACGGCCTCACGCGCGCCAACCGGGACTTCATCGAGCGTGCGTTCGACGTGCGGGTCCAGGCCGACGGCCTGGCCCGCATCTACACCGAGGTGGCCGCGGACCCGCCCGGCGGCGCCGTCAGCCGCCCAGCGACCGTCGCACCGCCTCCATCACGTCCCCGACGTCCCGATCGGTGAGCGTCGGGGAGAGCGGCAGGCTCACCGTCTGCCGCCCGATCCGGCAGGCGTGCGGCCAGTCCTCGGGACGCCAGCCGTAGGCGTCCTGGTAGAAGCGGTGCTCCGGGACGCTGCGGTAGTGGACGCCCACGCCGATCCCCTCCGCCGTCATCGCGTCCAGGAACGCGTCCCGCGTCAGCCCGGCGCGCCGCTCGTCCACGAGGATCGGGTACAGGTGGTGCGCGTGGCGGGTCCCGGGCTCCGGGTCGGCCGGCCCCGTGACGGGGAGCCCGCTCAGCTCGGCGCGGTACGTCTCCCACACCTGGCGGCGCCGCTCCCAGTTGGCCTGCAGTCGCGACAGCTGGTGCAGCCCGATGGCCGCCTGCAAATCCATCATGTTGTACTTGAAGCCCAGCGAGACCACCTCGTAGTGGCGGAAGCCGGCGTCCGAGTAGCGCCGCCAGGCGTCCCGTGACAGCCCGTGCAGGGCGGCGACGCGCACCGCGTCGGCGAGCTCGGCGTCGTCGGTGATGACCATCCCGCCCTCGCCGGTCGTCACGTTCTTCGTCGCGTAGAAGCTGAAGCAGCCCATGCGCCCGAACCTGCCGGCCTCCGTGCCGCCGGAGCGGGTCTCGATCGCGTGCGCGCAGTCCTCGATCATGGCGAGGTCGTGGCGGGCGGCCAGCGCCGTGAGCGCCTCCATGTCACACGGCCGTCCCGCGAAGTGCACCGGCACGATCGCCCGCGTCCGGGCCGTGATCCGCGCCGCCGCGTCGCCCGGGTCGATGTTCATCGTGGCGGGGTCGACGTCCGCGAGCACCGGGGTGGCGCCGGCGTGGATCACGGCGTTGACCGTCGCGCAGAACGTGAGCGCCGGGACGATCACCTCGTCGCCGGCCCCGACCCCCGCGGCCAGCATGCTCAGGTGCAGGGCCGCGGTGCACGAGCTCACGGCGACCGCGTGGGCACTGCCCTTCACCACCCCGAAGGCGTCCTCGAACCGCGCGACCTTCGGTCCGGAGCCGAGCCAGCCGTCCCTCATGCTGGCCACGACCTCGCCGATCTCCGCGTCCGTGATCTGGGGGGCGCCGAAGACGAGGAAGTCCTCGCGGCGCCGCACCGGGGCCCGGTCGGTCCGCCGGTGCCCGGAGGGGTGCCCGGACGGGCTCAGGGGGCGTGTCGCGTCCATCGCGCGCCATGCTGACGCACGGCCGGAGGGGTGTCGAGAGGCCGGACGCCTGATGCGGTGCGCCCGCGGGCGGCGTGGGTCACCGGCGACGCCCATCGGCCTCGGCGCGCGACGGACTCCGCGCCGCCACCGCCGTGAAGACGTCCGCCAGCTCGGCGGTGAGGGCACGGCGCTCGTAGCGCGCCAGGACCGCCGGGTCCGGTGGCGGCACGCGCCGTCCCGCCCGTGCGCGCTCCACGGCCTCCTCGATCAGACGGGACATCCCGGCGCTGTCGGCGGGATCGGCGATCAGCGCGTTGCCGGCCCGTACCAGCAGGTCGCGCGTGTCGCCGGACGGGACGGCCGCGAGGATGGGGCGGCCCGACGCCAGGTACTCGTAGGTCTTCCCCGGGGTGATGCTCGCCCGCCGGCCGTTCGCCAGGTTCTGCATCGGGAGGAACAGGAGGTCGGCCGAGCGGACCAGGGCCACCGAGTCCGCGTGCGCCACGCTGCCCAGGAACGTGACGGACACCGACCGGCCCTCGGCCACCTCACGAACCTCCGGCGTCACCGGCCCGGCGAAGCGAACGTCGATCAGCGGAGCCAGATCCGGACGCCGGCCGGCGAGCAGGTCGAGCGCTCCCATGAGGAACACGTGCGAGCGGGTGAGGACATCCACGGGGACGGAGCCGCCGAGGACCCGCCTCAGGAGGCGGCGCCGTCGCTCGCTGCGTCCCATCGCCACGTGCAGGTAGCCGGCGTGCACGATCCGGAAGCGGTCGTCGCTTCGCTCCGGGGCGGGCGCGGCGAAGTCGGCGGCGTCCCACCCGTTGGGGATGACCGAGACCGGACGCGATCTCAGCGCCGGAAAGCGCGCGAGGAGGAGCTTGCGGGCCTCCGGCGTGTTCACGACGACCGCGTCGGCCGCCCGGAGGACCCGGCCCATCCGCCGCAGCTCGAACCACCGGTGAAGCCGGGTGGGGAAGATGATCATCTCGTTCAGGGCCCAGGGATCGCGCAGGTCCACGACCCACGGCGTCCCGGTCCTGCGCGCGAGCCGCATCGCGGCGACGGCGCTCTCGAACGGCGAGCAGGACGCGTAGATCAGGTCGAAAGGTTGGGCGCGGACCGCCGCCCTCTGGACCCCCTCGACCCACCACGAGGCGAACGGGTGGCGCAGGCGGAGCCAGCGATCCGCGCGACCGCGCCAGCCCGTGTGGGGCGGGGGCTCCGGGCCCTCCAGCCGGTGCACCTCGACGTCCGCGACCTCGGGACACAGGCTCGCGTCGATGGGAGCGAAGTCCGACTCGGAGCCGACCGGACGCGTCACGACCGCGGGCGTCCAGCCGACCGCCGACAGGTAGCGGGCGAACTTGGCGCTTCGCTGGACGCCGGCGCCGCCACACGGGGGGAAGTAGTAGGCGATGAAGAGGGCTCGTCGCACCGTCCTGGTGTTCATCGAGCCCCGGCGCGCCAACGGCTGTGCCTCGCCGGCCCGATTCCGTTGCACGCGGGCACCGGCACCGCGGGGGCGCGCGCACCGACGCCGTCCGCGCGGCGCGGCGTGTCGATGCGCAGGGGGCCTCCCTCCCTGCAGCGGTCGTCCGAGGTCTCCACGGGGAGAGCGATCATCTCCTCGATGCCGGTGACGCCAGGCGGCGAGTCTCCACGAGCGCCCGGACCCGGTCAAGACGCCCGCCCGGAATCGGCGCAGGCACGTCTGCCGCGGCACCCGACTCCACCACGGAAGGCCCGCTTCCGAGAGGGAGACGCAGGCCGGGCCGCGTCCCGGGGGGGAGGGATCTCAGTGGCGCTCAGGGCGTTCCTCTGCTCGACGCTTCGACGGACGATCCGGCGGAGATCCACGTCGACCGCGCTCTCGCACATGCCGACGTCGAACACCTGGAGCGGCTCAGCGGCGGACCCGACCGACGGCCGGCCGCGCATCGACGCGCTGTGGACCGGGCATCTGAACGAGTTCGCCGGCACCCGCCGCTCGCGAATCCCGCCGCGGCGGGTGACGCCGGCGTCACGCGGGGTAGCCGGAACCGCCCGATGTCTGAGAACATGGCCCGCATGCCCCCTCGGATGCCGGCCCTCGCGGCGGCCGTCGCGCTGTCCCTTGCCCTCGTCCCGACCGCCGGGGCCACGGTGGTGACCGGCACCGGCATCCGCGCCGTCGACGGCGACACCGCCCTCGTGAGGATCAAGGGCAAGCCTGTGCGCGTCGACCTCGCCGGCGTCGCCGCGCCCGCCGCCGGGGACTGCTTCGCCGCCACCGCGAAACGGCGGCTTCAGGCGTTCGTCGCCGGCCGCAGGCTCCGGGTGGACACCCGCGCCGCACGGATCGGCACGCGCGTCAACGCCCTTCTCTCACCTGCGGGGAAAGGCCCCGGCGACGCCATCAACCTCGCCCTGGTGAAAGCCGGCCTCGCCGAGGTCACCACCACGCGGCGCCTCCCCATCGCACGGCAGCTCGACCGCGCCGAGATCGCCGCCCAGACCGCGGGGAAGGGCCTGTGGGGCACCGGCTGCGACACCCCCGGCCCCGGGACGCGCACCCCGCCGCCACCCTCCACGCCCCCGCCGCCACCGCCCGCGGCCCCCGCGGCCCCCCTCACCGTCC
>JBFLWO010000179.1:0-5254 GCA_040757755.1 Actinomycetota bacterium | reverse complement strand
GGCACCGTGGTGCGGGCGCGGGTCGTGGTGCGCCGGGTCGTGGTGCCGTCCTTCTCCGTCGTCGTCTCCTCCGACGACGTCGTGTCCTCCACCGTGCGGGCGTAGCGGGTGTAGCTGCTGGAGAACGGGGACCAGATCGCCGGCTCCTGCGGCGTGTCCCAGTCCTTCGCGCCGGACCGCTCCGCGACCCGGATCATGAAGTCGTGCCAGATCTGGGACGGCAGGCCGCCGCCCTGGACGGCGCCCCACCCCGGCACGTTCGTCATGTACCGCTTGTAGCCGGTGTCGTTCGGGTAACCGACCCAGACGGCGGTCACGAACTCGGGCGTGTACCCGACGAACCAGGCGTCGACGTTGTCCTCCGTCGTGCCGGTCTTCCCGGCGGCGGGGACGCCGATGTTCGCCCGCGTCCCGGTGCCGCCCAGGATGTTCGCGCGCAGCATCTTCGTCACCTCGTACGCCTGCCCGTCCGTGAGCACCCGGGTGCGCTTGGGTCGCGCCAGGTTCCGGTACCGCTCCGCGCCCCTCCCCAGGATCCGGGTGATCGCGATCGGCTTCACCGCGCGCCCCCCGTTCGCGAGCGGCGCGTAGGCGGTCGCCATGTCCAGCGGCGTCACCCCGATGCCGAGGCCGCCGAGCGCGGTGGCGGGCAGCACGCCCAGCTCCCGCTCGCGGGGGATCCCCATGTCGTAGGCGGTCTCCACCATCTCCTCGAGGCCCTCGTCGAGGGCGAGCTGCGTGAACACCGCGTTGTTGGACGACAGCACGGCGCGGGCCACGGTGTAGACGCCGCCGGTGCCGCGGACGGTGTGCCCCCCGTACTCCGGCAGGGTCAGGTTGCGGCTGGCGTAGGAGGTGGTGTACGGGTTGATGCCCTGCTTCACGGCCTCGGTGAGGACGAACACCTTGAAGGTGGAGCCGGGCTGGCGCGTCGCCTGCGTCGCGTAGTTGAACAGGCTGTCCTTCCCGTACTGGCGGCTCGTCGCCATCACGCGGATGTAGCCGGTGCGGGCGTCGATCATCACGATCGCCGCCGACGGGGCGTCCGGGAAGTTCAGGTCCTTGGCCATCGCCTCCTCGGCCCAGCGCTGCATGTCCGGGTCGACGGTCGTCTCGACCCGCCAGCCGCCGCGCTGCACGTTGCGCTTGCCGATCTGGCGGATCAGCTCGTCGCGGACGTACTCGAAGAAGTAGCCCTGCTTGCGGGCCTCGTACGCCTTGCCGCGCTTCAGCCCCAGCCCGGAGCGCTTCGCCTTCGCGGCCCGCTCCTCGCTGATCATCCCCTGGTCCAGCATCTCCTGGATCACGATGTTGCGGCGCCGCCGCGCCGAGTCGGGGTTCTCGAACGGGTTGTAGGTGGTGGGCGCCTGCGGCAGCCCGGCGAGGAGGGCGGCCTGCGGCAGGCTGATCTGCCAGACGTTCCTGTTGAAGTAGGTGAGGGACGCGGCCTGCACCCCCACCGCGTTGTTCCCGTAGAAGACCCCGTTCAGGTACTTGGTGAGGATCTCGTCCTTCGTGTACCGCTCCTCGATCTGGCGGGCGCGGTACGCCTCCTTGATCTTCTGCTCCACGTTGCGGGGCGCACGCGGGTAGTAGAGGTTCTTGACGAGCTGCATCGTGATGGTGCTGCCGCCCTGGCGCGGGCCGCCGGACGACACGTCGCGCACCGCCGCGCCGACGAGCCGGTAGTAGTCGACGCCGCCGTGCTTGTAGAAGCGCTTGTCCTCGATCGCGACGGTCGCCTGCTTCAGGCTCTCCGGGATCCGGCCGGACTTCACCTCGCTGCGGTTCGTCGTCCCGGCGATGCGCCCGAGGAGGCCGCCGTCGCGGTCGTAGATGCGGGTGTTCTCGCCCAGGCGCACCTCGTCGCTCGTGTCGAGGTCCCCGAGGTCCTTCACGACCGCCGTCACCGCCAGGGCACCGGCGAGCACGGCCGCGACGGAGAGCGCCAGCGCGACGCCGATGACGATGCGCAGCGGGCGGCCGCGGGCGGACCGGCGGGTGCGGCGGCGGCGGACGGTCACCGGCCCCTCCCCGGCAGCGGGCGGATGTCCCACACGACGCGGCCGCTTCGGTAGTCGAGCGCGCCGATCGGCTGGCGGGGACCGCCGCGGACGCGGCCGAGGACGATCCAGGTGAAGGGCGAGCGCGGCCGCACCATGCGCTTCCGCGGGGCGGGCGTCGCGCCCGCCGCGGGGACGGTGACGGGGAACGGCGCGTCACCCGACACGAGGCGCACCGCGTCGGCGACGGCGGGCGGGCCGGCCCACACGTCGCGGGCCTGGGTGAGCGCGTCCTTCGCGGTGCCGAGCGCCGTGCCGCGCGACTGGCGCACCGCGTCGGCGAGGAAGCGCCACCCCTGGTCGGGGCGCGTCAGGTAGTCGCGGGCCGGCGTGCCGGCGAAGCCGTCCCCGTCGTAGACCTCCGCCACGAACGACGGCGCCCACAGGGCGGCCAGCGCGGCCGGGACGGCGACGAGGGCGATGCGGGCCCGCCGCCGCGGTGTGGGAATGGCCTGCACGACCGGCGAGTATAGGAGAGGGCCCGCCGGGCGCTCGCGAGAGCGGGCACGACGGGGCGGCGCAAGGGCCGCTAGGGTCAGGCCGACGTGATCGCCGCGAAGCCCTCGGCCGTGCTGCTCGACGCCTTCGGAACGCTCGTCGGGCTGGATCCCCCGGTGCCGCGCCTCACCCGCCTCCTCGCGGACGCGGGGTACGAGTACCCCCCCGACGTGGTGGCCGCCGCGCTGGACGGGGAGATGCGCTTCTACCGCGCCAACCACGACCTCGGGCGCGACGCGGCGAGCCTCCAGGCGCTGCGGCACGACTGCGCCGCGGTCCTGGGCGACGGGCTCGGGCCCCGCCGCCCCGACCTGGACACGCTCACCGCGTGCCTCCTCGACAGCCTCCGCTTCGTGCTCCTGCCCGACGCCCTGCCCGCCCTCGACGCCCTGCGGGACCTCGGGGTGCGGCTCGCGGTGGTGAGCAACTGGGACTTCTCGCTCCCCGCGGAGCTCGAGGCCCTCGGCGTGGCGGACCGGTTCGAGGAGGTCGCGGTGAGCGCCGCCCTGGGCGCCGGCAAACCGGACCCCGAGATCTTCCTGTGGGCGCTGCGGCGCATGGGTGTCGCACCCCGCGACGCGCTCCACTGCGGCGACCTGCCGGACAAGGACTGCGCCGGGGCCCGCGCCGCGGGGGTGCCGTTCGTGCTGGTCGACCGCGCGGGGCGCTACCCGGACTGGGCGTGCGCCCGCGTCGCGTCGCTCGGCGAGCTGGCCCGGCTCGTCGCCGCGACCTGAACGGCGCGGCGCGGGCTCAGCGCGCCAGCGCCGCGAACCGCAGGAGCGTGGCGAGGGCGCGGTCGAGGTCCTCGCCGCAGCCCTCCTCACCCGCCTGCGCGCACGTGCGGAGCCGCTCGCCGATGAGCTGCAGCCCCACCTGGTCGACCGCCGCCTTCACCGCCGCCATCTGGGTGAGGACGTCCTCCACCGGCGCGCCCTCCGCGATCATCCGCTGCACCCCGCGAAGCTGCCCCTCGGCGCGGCGCAGCCGCACCAGGAGCCGCTCCTCGCGGGGCGCCGGCGCGTCAGTGGCCGCAGCCGCAGGCTCCGCCACAGCACCCACCCCCGCCGCCGGACCCCACCACCGTCGTCGGCCCCGCGTTCTTCGCGGGCCGCGGGGTGACGAAGCCGGTGAAAAGCTGCCGCGCCGCGGGCGCGCCGCACGACGGGCAGACGCGGTCCTCGTCCCGCAGGAACCCCTGCCGGAACGCCTCGAAGCGGTGGCCGCAGGAGTCGCACGCGAGGTCGTAGCTGGGCATGCCGCCTCCCCCTACAGCCCGAGGGCGGACAGGAGCGCGCCCTTCGGCATCGCGCCGACGGCCTGCCGCGCGAGCTGCCCGTGCTGGAACAACCCGATGAACGGGATGCCCGTCACGTTGTAGCGCGCCGCGATCTCCTGGTTGGAGTCGACGTCCAGCTTCCCGACCACCAGGGAGCCGGCCTTCTCGCGGGCGATCTCCTCGATCACCGGGGCGATCATGTGGCACGGACGGCACCACTCCGCCCAGAAGTCCACCAGCACCGGCTTCTCGCTCTCCAGCACGAGCGCCTGGAAGTTGTCGGTCGTGATCTCGACCACTCCGTCGGCCATTCCGCGTCCCCTCTCGTTCTCAGGCGCCGACCGGCGCCGTTTCCGTCCTCGGGTGGCCCGCCTCGAGCCACCTCTCGGCGTCGATCGCCGCCATGCAACCGCTTCCGGCGGCCGTCACCGCCTGCCGGTACACCCTGTCCTGCACGTCCCCGCAGGCGAACACGCCCTCCACGCTGGTGCGGGTGCCGTCGGTGACGACGTAGCCCTCGGCGTCCAGCTCCAGCTGACCCTCGAACAGCGCGGTGTTCGGGGTGTGGCCGATCGCGACGAACAGCGCGTCGGTGGGGAGCACCTCGGTGTCGCCGGTGACCGTGTCGCGCAGCCGCACGCCCTCGATCTTCTCCTCGCCCAGCACCTCCTCGACGACGGCGTTCCACCGCACCGAGATCTTCTCGTTCGCGAGGACCCGCTCCGCCATGATCCGGGACGCGCGGAACTCGTCGCGCCGGTGCACCACCGTGATGCGCGACCCGATGCGGGAGAGGAACAGGGCCTCCTCCATCGCCGTGTCGCCGCCGCCGACGACGACCATCTCCTTGTCCCGGAAGAAGAACCCGTCGCAGGTGGCGCACGACGACACGCCGCGGCCGCGCAGGCGCGTCTCGCTGTCGAGGCCCAGCCACCGCGCGTCGGCGCCGGTGGCGATGATGAGCGCGTCGGCGCGGTACTCGTCGCCGTCGACCCACACGCCGAACGGCCGCTCGGACAGGTCGACGCGCGACACGTTGGCGGACACGAGGGTGGCGCCGAACCGCTCGGCCTGCTCCCGGAACCCGCTCATCATGTCGGGGCCCGTGATGCCCTGCGGGAACCCCGGGTAGTTCTCGACGTCGTTCGTGAGCATGAGCTGCCCGCCGTGGGCGAAGCCCTCGATGACGAGGGGGCTGAGGTTGGCGCGGCCCGCGTAGATCGCGGCCGTGTACCCCGCCGGCCCGCCGCCGATGATGATCACCTCACGCCGTTCTGCCACGCCTTCGCCTCCTCGGGGTCGGAACGGGGGTGGATACCCCTACGGGTATGCTAGCAAGCGTCGTGCGGACCGGTCCGCACGCCCCGCCCCACCGGTCACACCCCGCGGGCGGCGGCGGCGGGCCCCCACACCC
>JBFLWO010000178.1:0-5265 GCA_040757755.1 Actinomycetota bacterium | reverse complement strand
GAGCAGTTCCCCACCCTGGCCGGCGCGCGGGGCTACTACGGCGGGCTCGTGAGCCTGCACGGCCTCACCCGCGGGCAGGGGAACTGCCCGGGGAGCGCCGTCGGGGAGGGCACCTACAACCAGGGCGGGCCCACCGTCGGCCGTGTCGCCTGCTACCGCCTCGACGACGGCACCCCCACGGTGGTGTGGACGAACGAGCCGCTGCGGGTCGTCGCGACGATGATCGGCACGAAGGCCACCCCGAAGCGCCTCCTCGCCGTCTGGAAGGAAGCGGGGCCCTACCGGCGCTCCTAGCCTGGGTGAGCGCTGAGGAATCTCTTCGCACGCCGACTCGCCGGAGGGTTCCCTGACGATTCTTCAGCGTGATGCGCTCGATCGTCGAATGTCTTTCGGTCAGATGCCCGTCTCGATGACGGTCGCGCATCGCTGGGCGCGACGCGCGACCCGCCAACGACCCTTTTCAGGGGAGATCTAGGTTCCCTGGCGCCGGAGGCGGTCGAGCGGCACGCGCACGATCCGCTCCGGCGCGAGGGTGCCGCCCAGCGCCACCTGCGCCGCGCCGCGGTGACGGCCCCGCGCGACCACGCCCACGAACCGTCCGACGCGGCGGCCGCGCTCGTCGTGCCACGCCACCACGTCGCCCGGGGCGAACGGGGCGAGCACGAGCTGCTCCCCGCGGTCCGTCACAGGAGGGCCTCCCACGCGACGAGGACGCGGGCGACGAGGTCGTCGTCGCTCCCGTCGCCGCCGGCGTCCCCCACCCAGGCGGCCGCCGTCTCGTGGTCAAGCTCCAGGGGCTCCGCCCCGGGATGCGCGGCCCGCAGCGCGAGGGCGAGGGCCTCCGCGTCGTCGGGCGGCGCGCCGGTCACGGCAGCAGGTTGACGGCGGCGGCGCCGGCGAGGATCCCGATCACCGCCCCGTACCCGACGTACCCGACGACCAGCAGGTAGGCGGCGAGGATCCCGAGGAGCACGGCGAGGGTGCCCCACGCGACCTTCGGGAAGCCGCTCGCGCCGAACGTCCAGCCCGCCTCGGGGGGGCCGGACGGCAGCCTGCGGCGCCGGGGCGTCTCGTCGGTCACGCCGCCAGGGTACCGACGCCGCCGGTCGACGGGACTGCGGCGCGGGTAGCATGGCGCCGTGGGCGGCGACCTCGAGCGGCGCGTACGCCGGATGCACACCGAGATGGACCGGCTCCTCATGGAGCTGTGGGGCGGCCCGCGTTCGCCGCGCGGCTCGGCGGCCCGCGCCCCGGCGGACGTGTACGTCACCGACGACCCGCCGACGCTCACCGTCGAGCTCGCCGTGCCGGGCGCCGACCCGGCGGGCATCCGCGTGGAGCTGGAGGGCGACGTGCTCACCGTGCGCGGGGTGCTGACGCGGGCGCCGCGGGAGCGGCGCAGCTACCACCACGCCGAGATCGACTGGGGCCCGTTCGAGCGGCGGCTGCGGCTGAACGTGCCGGTGGACGCGGAGGGCGTCACCGCCGTGTACGAGCGCGGGGTGCTGTCGATCGACCTGCCCCTCGCCGAGAGCATCCTGCCGCGGCGGGTCGAGATCGCGGTGAGGGGCTGGACGGGTGGCTGACGACGACGGCCGGGAGGACGGGCACCCGCCGATCCCGGAGGAGCTGCCGGTCCTCCCCCTGAAGGAGACCGTGGTGTTCCCCGCGGCGGTCGCCCCGCTCGCGATCGGGGAGCCGCGGTCGGTGCGCCTCGTGGAGGAGGTGCTGGACCGCCCGGACCGCCTCGTGGTGCTGGCGACGTCACGGGACCCGGACGTGGCGGAGCCGGGCCCCGACCAGATCTACGAGGTCGGCTGCGCCGCCTCCGTGCAGAAGATGCTTCGGGTGCCGGACGGGACCCTGCGGATCCTCGTCGGCGGGCTCGTCCGCGTCGCGATCCGCGAGTACACCCGCACCGAGCCGTTCCTCGTCGCGCGGGTCGAGGTGATCCCCGACGTCGAGGAGCGCACCACCCGGGTGGAGGCCCTCGCCCGCAACCTGCAGGCGATCTTCAGCCGGATCATCGACCTGGTGCCGTACCTGCCGGACGAGCTGCAGGTGGCGGCGGCGAACGTCGACGACCCCGGCACCCTGTCGTACCTCGTGGCCAGCACCCTGCGCCTGCCGACCAGCGAGCGGCAGGAGCTCCTCGCCGAGCCGAACCTTGAGGCGCGGCTGCGCCGCCTCACGGTGATCTGCAACCGCGAGGTGGAGGTGCTCGAGCTGGGTCAGAAGATCCAGACCGAGGTGCAGGAGGACATGGGGAAGACCCAGCGGGAGTACTTCCTGCGCCAGCAGCTCAAGGCGATCCAGGAGGAGCTGGGGGAGACCGACGAGACGCAGGCGGAGATCAACGAGCTGAGGGCGCGGCTCGACGAGCTCGACCCCCCGGAGGAGATCCGCACGGCGGCGCGGCGGGAGCTCGACCGGTTGAGCCGCCTGCCGACGGCGGCGGCCGAGTACTCCGTGATCCGCACCTACATCGACTGGATCCTGTCCCTGCCGTGGAACGTGCGGACGGAGGACGACCTGGACCTGGGGCACGCCCGGCAGGTCCTGGACGAGGACCACTACGACATCACGCAGGTGAAGGAGCGGATCGTCGAGCACCTCGCCGTCGCCCGCCTGAAGCGGGACGCGGCCGGCCCGATCCTGTGCTTCGTCGGGCCGCCCGGCGTGGGGAAGACGTCGCTCGGCCAGTCGATCGCCCGGGCGCTGGGACGGCGGTTCGCGCGCTTCTCGGTCGGCGGGGTGCGGGACGAGTCGGAGATCCGCGGCCACCGGCGCACGTACGTCGGGGCGCTGCCGGGCACGCCGGTGCGGGCGTTGCGCGACGCGGGCTCGATGAACCCGGTGCTCCTCATCGACGAGATCGACAAGATGGGGGCGGACGTGCGGGGCGACCCGGCGTCCGCGATGCTGGAGGTGCTGGACCCGGCGCAGAACTCGACGTTCCGGGACCACTACCTGGACCTGCCGCTCGACCTGTCGCGGGTGCTGTTCATCTGCACCGCGAACGTCCTGGAAACGGTGCCGCGTCCCCTGCTCGACCGGATGGAGGTCATCCGCCTGTCGGGCTACACGGAGGAGGAGAAGCTCCACATCGCCCGCCGCCATCTGCTGCCGCGGCAGCTGGAGGCGACGGGGCTCCGCCCGTCGCAGCTGCGCATCACGGACCGGGGGCTGCGCACGATCATCTCGGAGTACACGCGGGAGGCGGGGGTGCGCGGCCTGGAGCGGCGCATCTCGGCGGTGTGCCGGAAGGCGGCGGTGGGGATCGCGACGGGGAGGGAGCGGCGCGTCACGGTCGGGGCCGACGCGGCGCGCGAGATGCTCGGGCCGGAGCGGATCGTGCCGGAGAGCCGCCGCCGCACGCGGGAGCCGGGGGTGGCGACCGGCCTCGCGGTGACGCAGGCGGGCGGTGAGGTGCTGTTCGTGGAGGCGCAGGTGATGCCGGGGACCGGGCGCCTGACGGTGACCGGGCAGGTGGGGGACGTGATGCGCGAGTCGGCGCTCGCCGCGCTGTCGTTCGTGCGGGCCCACCGGGCGGAGCTGGGCCTGGACCTGCCGGACGACTACTTCCAGACCCGCGACGTGCACCTGCACGTGCCGGCGGGGGCGGTGCCGAAGGACGGTCCGTCGGCGGGGGTGACGATGACGACGGCCCTCGTCTCGGCGCTGTCGGGGCGGGCGGTGCGCGGCGACGTGGCGATGACGGGGGAGGTGACGCTCACGGGCCAGGTGCTTCCGATCGGGGGGGTGAAGGAGAAGGTGCTGGCGGCCCGGCGCGCAGGGATCCGCACCGTCGTCATCCCGAAGCTGAACGAGCCGCAGCTCGCGGACGTCCCGGAGGAGCTGCGCCGGGACATGACGGTGGTGCTGGCGGAGCGGTTGCAGGACGTGCTCGCGACCGCGATCGACAGCCGCCGCGGCAGGGCCGGGTGACCGGCGACATCACACCACGAGGAGACGACATGGCGACGTGCGCGCACGACGTGTGCACCTGCGAGGCGGCGGAGGGCAGCGACTTCTGCTCGGGCTTCTGCGAGGCGTACCCGCAGGCCGAGGAGTGCCACTGCCACCACGCCGCCTGCGAGGCGCCGCACCACCACTGACGCCCCGCCCCGCGGGGCCTGCGGCGAGCGGCCGCGGCCCGGCGGGGCGGGTGCCGCTCAGGCGGCGAGCCCGGTGGCCTCCCGGATGGCGCGGATCGCCTCGTCGACGTGGGCGCGGCGGGGGCGGCCGGCGCCGCGGCCGAGCAGCACGACCTCACCCGGGCCCGTCTCCCTCCGGGAGGCGGGGAGGTGGTGCACGATGACGACGGCGCGGGGCTCCCCGTCGGCGGCGGCGCGGTGCGGGAGGAGGTCCTCCCAGTCGACGTCCCCGAGCCCGAACATGCGGACCGGCCCGGGGTGGGGCCAGGGGACGTCGTCGTGGAGCGGGGGTGTCGGGTCTGTCACGGCGGCCTCCTCCCGTCCTGGGTGCAGCGCAGGGACACATGGTGGGCGAGCTGGCTCTGGTGCCCCATCGCCGGGGGGCCAAACCTGCGGCCGTGCCGTCGCGACGGCGGGCCACGCCGCACCGCCGTTCCCGGCGGTTTCGCCGGTCAGGTCCCGCGGATGCGGGCGACGGCGGCGGCGTCGCGCTCCTCGAGGCGGCGCGCCTCGTCGAGGATGTCGGTGACGGCGCCGGCGGGGACGATCACGGCGCCCGACCGGTCGGCGAACACCCAGTCGCCGGGGACGACGGTGACGCCGGCGACGACGACGGGGACGTTCGCGGCGAAGGGCGTGACGCGGTCCCCCGCGGCCCGGATCGTCTCGCCGCGGGCGAAGCAGGCGACGTCGAACCCCGCGATCTCGTCCATGTCGCGGAGCCGCCCGTCGCACACGAGGCCGGCGAAGCCGGCGGCCTCGACGCGCGCCACCTTCTTGCCGCCGGCGAGCGCCTCGTCGGGGTGCCCGGCGCTGGACATGACGAGGACGGCGCCGGGGGCGGCCCCCGCGGCGGCGTCGGCGAGGAGCGCGTCGAACCGGTCGCCGCCGTCCGGGTGCAGGTCGCGGCGGTTCGGCATGAACTGGAGGGTGGCGACGGGACCGACGAGGACCGCGTCGGGGGTGGGGGTGACGAGGTCGATGACGTGTGCGCGGTGGGCGAACCGGCGCGCCATGGCGTCGCACACGGCGCTGCTCGTGACGCCGGCGGCGAGGGCGCGGGGGTCGGTGGGGGGCGCGCTCATGCGGGGGTCAGGGCGAGCTGGCC
>JBFLWO010000177.1:0-5281 GCA_040757755.1 Actinomycetota bacterium | reverse complement strand
CCGTCCTCGTAGGCCGCGATCAGGTCCTGCTGGGCGAGGGTGATGCCGATGTCGTCCAGCCCCTTCAGGAGCCGCTCCCGCACCACCGGGTCCACCTCGAACGGGATCTCCCGGCCGTCGGGACCGGCCACCACCTGGCGCTCGAGGTCCACGGTGGCCCGCACACCCGGATCGGCCTGCGCCGCCGCGATGAGGGCCTGGACCTCCCCCTCCGGCAGCACCACCGTGAGGAGCCCGTTCTTCGCGCAGTTGTTGCGGAAGATGTCGGCGAACGACGGCGCGATGACGGCCGCGAAGCCCGCCTGGTGGATCGCCCACGGGGCGTGCTCCCGCGACGAGCCGCACCCGAAGTTGCGCCCCGCCACGAGCACCTCGGCGCCCGCGTAGGCCGGGTCGTCGAGGGGGAAGCCCTCCTCGCCCCGCCAGTCCCAGAACAGGAACTCCCCGAAGCCCGTGCGCTCGATCCGCTTCAGGAACTGCGCCGGGATGATCTGGTCGGTGTCGACGTCGTTGCGGTCCAGCGGGCAGATGACGCCGTGGACGGTGGTGAACGGCTCCATCTCAGGCCTCCACGAGGTCGGCGTCGAACGAGCGGACGTCCACGAGGTGGCCGGTGATCGCGGCCGCCGCGGCCATCTCCGGGCTCACGAGGTGGGTGCGGCCCCCCTTGCCCTGGCGCCCCTCGAAGTTGCGGTTGGACGTCGACGCGCAGCGCTCCCCCGGCTGCAGGGTGTCCGGGTTCATCCCGAGGCACATCGAGCAGCCCGCGTCACGCCACTCGAACCCGGCCGCGGTGAACACCCGGTCGAGGCCCTCCGCCTCCGCCGCCGCCTTCACCTGCATCGAGCCCGGCACGACCATCGCCCGCACGCCGTCCTTGACGCGGCGGCCCCGCACGACCCCCGCCGCCGCCCGCAGGTCCTCGAGCCGTCCGTTGGTGCAGGAGCCGAGGAACACGGTGTCGATCGCGATGTCCTCGATCGCCTCCCCGCCGCGCAGGCCCATGTACTGCAGGGCGCGCTCCACGGAGCCGCGGGTCGTGGGGTCGTCGAAGTCCTCCGGCACCGGGACCCGCCCCGTGATCGGGGCGACCATGCCGGGGGTCGTGCCCCACGTCACCTGCGGGACGAGGGACGCCGCGTCGACGAGCACCTCGGTGTCGAACACCGCGTCGGGGTCGCTCGGCAGCGCCCGCCACCCCTCCACCGCCGCGGCGAAGTCGGCGGGAACGGCCCGCCGCCCTTCCAGGTACGCGAACGTCGTGTCGTCCGGGGCGATCATGCCGGCCCGCGCGCCCGCCTCGATCGACATGTTGCACACCGTCATGCGCCCCTCCATGGAGAGGTCGCGGATCGCGGACCCGGCGTACTCGACGACGTGGCCGATGGCCCCGCCCACGCCGATCTGGCCGATCGTGCCGAGGATCAGGTCCTTCGCGGTGACGCCCCGGCCGCGCGCCCCGTCGATCGTGATGCGCATCGTGCGCGGGCGGCGCTGCCCGAGGGTCTGGGTGGCGAGGACGTGCTCCACCTCGCTCGTGCCGATGCCGAAGGAGAGGGCCCCGAAGGCGCCGTGGGTGGAGGTGTGGCTGTCCCCGCACACGATCGTCATGCCGGGCTGGGTGACGCCGAGCTCCGGGCCGATGACGTGCACGATCCCCTGGCGGGGGCTCGCGATCGAGTAGAGCGGCACGCCGAACTCGGCGCAGTTGCGCTCCAGCGTCTCGATCTGCTGCTTCGAGAGCGCGTCCTCGATGCCCCGCTCCCGCCCGATCGTGGGGACGTTGTGGTCCACCGTCGCCAGCGTCCGGTCGGGACGCCGCACGCGCCGGCCGGCGAGCCGGAGCCCCTCGAACGCCTGCGGCGAGGTGACCTCGTGGACGAGGTGCAGGTCGATGAACAGGAGCGCCGGGCCGTCGGCGTCCTCGTCGCGCACCAGGTGCGCGTCCCACACCTTCTCGAACAGCGTCTTGCCCATCCTCACACCCCTCCCGCGGCGACGTGCTCGCCCAGATCGGACGTGCGGGCCGCGTTCACCGCCCTGAGGTAGGCGACGGCGCTCGCCTCCAGGACGTCGGTCGACACAGACTGCCCGGCGACGGTGCGCCCGTCGATCTCGCAGACGACCCGGGCCTCGCCCAGGGCGTCCTTCCCGCTCGTCACCGCGGACACCGCGTACTCCAGCAGGGTCCCCTGCGACCCGATCGCGGCGTCGATCGCCTTCATCAGGGCGTCGACGGGGCCGTCGCCGGACGCGAGGGCCTCGTGACGGTCGCCGTCCGGGGACAGCACCGTGACCCGCGCGGTCGGCTGGCCGTCGCTCCCCCCCGAGAACGAGAACTCCGCCAGGGTGAAGCCGTCGTCGGACGTCTCGACGCGCATCTCGTCGCTCATGATCGCCTCGAGATCCGCGGCGGTGATGCGGCCCTTGCGGTCCGCCAGCTCCTTGAACCGCACGAACGCGTTGGAGACCTCGTCGTGGTCGAGCTCGTAGCCGAGCTCCTCCAGGGCGGCCTTCAGGGCGTGGCGGCCCGAGTGCTTGCCCAGCACCAGGGCGCTCTGCGACAGGCCGACGGAGGTGGCGTCCATGATCTCGTAGGTGAGGGGGTTCTGCAGCACGCCGTGCTGGTGGATGCCCGCCTCGTGGGCGAACGCGTTGCGCCCCACGATCGCCTTGTTCGGCTGGACCGGGGAGCCGGTGAGGCGGCTCACCAGGCGGCTCGTGCGGGTGATCTCCTGCGTGTTCACGCCGCTCCACAGGCCGCCGAGGTCCTCCGCGCGGGTGCGCAGGATCATCGCGACCTCCTCGAGGCTCGCGTTGCCGGCGCGCTCCCCGATGCCGTTCACGCAGCCCTCCACCTGCCGCGCCCCCACTTCCATGCCCGCCAGCGAGTTCGCCACCGCCAGGCCCAGGTCGTTGTGGCAGTGCACGGACAGCGTGACGTCGCGCAGCTCCGGGCACCGCTCGTACAGGCCGGTGAGGAAGCGCTGGAACTCGGTGGGCATCGTGTACCCCACCGTGTCGGGCAGGTTGATGGTGCCGGCGCCCTCCGCGATGGCGGCGCGCACCACCTCGGCGACGAACGCCGGGTCGGAGCGCGTGGAATCCTCGCACGAGAACTCCACGTCGTCGCACAGGCTGCGCGCGAGACGCACCGCGTCGGCCGCGGCGGCGAGCACCTGCTCGCGGGTCATCCGCAGCTTGTGCGCCAGGTGGATGTCGCTCGTGGCGATGAACGTGTGGATGCGCGGGCGCTCCGCGTCCTGAAGCGCCTCCCACGCGCGCAGGATGTCCTTCTCGTTCGCGCGCGCCAGGCCGGCGATCGTGACGTCGGACACCTCGCGGGCGATCGCCTGCACCGCCTCGAAGTCGCCGACGGACGCGATCGGGAAGCCCGCCTCGATCACGTCGACGCCGAGACGCCGCAGCTGATGGGCGATCTCGAGCTTCTCGCGGGTCTTCAGGTAGATGCCGGGCGACTGCTCGCCGTCGCGCAGCGTGGTGTCGAAGAAGCGGACCCGCTTGCTGTCGTCGCGCGGCGGGTCGGTCTGGGGGTCGGGCACGGTCACGGTGGGCTCTCCTCGCTGAGTGTTTCGAGGTCCGGGGCCCGCAGGGCGGGCGTGGATGTCGGCAGTCGCTCCCCCTACCGGGGGAGGAGGAGAAGCCCGGACAGCGTGAGGCCGCGACGGATGGAGAGCTGGGTGGTCGCGGAGGCCGACATCGCGCGTCAGGGTACCGGACGGGTGCCCCGTGGGGCAAACCGCGGCCGCTGCGGGTGCCATGCGCCCGTGGCCTCTCGTATCCTGCCGCCGTGGTCCACGGCCCCCGCCACCGCCCGCGCCGCGCGCGGCTGCGCCTCGCCGCGCTCGGGGTGGCGCTCGCCGCCGCCGTGGCGGCCGCGGCCCTCGCGACCGTTCCCCTCGGCACGAAGGTCCGGATCTCCGACATGGGCCAGGACGGCCAGGTGACCTTCGGGGTCTTCGCCGGGTTCGGCTTCCCGAACCAGGCGGTGGCGGCGTACAACTCGCAGCGCGACGAGTACCTGGTCGCCTGGATCGCCGACGACACCCTCGACGGGGACGCCGAGGTGTGGGGCCGGCGCGTCACCGCCTCCACCGGGGAGCCGATCGGGGCGAAGTTCCAGATCTCCGACCTCGGGACCGGCAGCACCACCCTCGGCGCAAGCGCCTTCGACCACGCGGCCGTCGCCTACAACTCCTCCGCGAACGACTACCTCGTCGCGTGGTCCGCCGACGCCCCCGGCTTGGACAACGAGTTCGAGATCTACGTCCAGAAGGTCGACGCCCTCGGCAACCAGCTCGGCTCCGACACCCGGATCTCGGACATGGGGGCGGACGGCAGCACCGCCTTCAACGCCACGGCCCCCGCCGTCGCCTACAACTCCACCGAGAACGAGTTCCTCGTGGTGTGGTCCGGCGACGACACCACCGACGGCGCCTTCGAGATCCACGGGCAGATCGTCAACGCGGGCGGGATGCCGGTGGGCAGCAACGACGTCCGCCTGAGCGACATGGGCGCCGTCGACACGAACGCCCTCTTCGCCGCCACGCAGCCGGCCGTCGCCTACAACTCGCAGGCCAACGAGTACGTCGTGGCGTGGCAGGGGGACGACGACACCGCGGGCCTCGTCGACAACGAGTTCGAGATCTTCATGCAGCGCCTCACCGCCGGGCTCGGCCAGCTCGGCACGGACACGCGCATCTCGGACGTGGGCGGGGACGGGAACGCGACGTTCGACGCGCTCACCCCCTCCATCGCCTACGACCGGGCCGCGAACCAGTACCTGACCGTGTGGAACGCCAACGAGGGCATCGCGCCGCTCGCGTCCACCGAGGAGGAGGTGTACGGGCAGCTCCTGTCCTCCGACGGGACCCAGATCGGCGTGAACGACCAGCGCTACTCCGAGATGGCCCCGGACGGGAACGCCGCCTTCGAGACGAAGACCCCGTCCGTCGCGTTCAACGCCGCCGCCAACGAGTACCTCGTCACGTGGCCCGGGGACTCCGAGCCGTCCCCCGACGGTGAGCTCGAGATCTACGCGCAGCGCGTCGCGGCGACCGGGGCCCCCGTCGGCTCGGACGTCAAGGTGTCCGACATGGGGCCCGCCGGGAACGGCGAGTTCGACGCCTTCAGCGGGTCGGTGGCCGCCAGCGCCACCCGCCACGAGTTCCTCGCCGTCTGGATCGGCGAGGACGTGTCCGGCCTGTTGGGCGACGGGGAGGTGGAGGTGTACGCCCGCCGCCTCGGCGCGGAGCCCGCC
>JBFLWO010000176.1:0-5283 GCA_040757755.1 Actinomycetota bacterium | reverse complement strand
CAGGCGGTGGCGCCGCGGCTCCACCACCCGGCCGGTCGCGGCGAGCGCGGACGCGGCGACCGCCGCGGCGAGCACGCCGGCCGCGACCCGCCGCGCGGCGCGGCGCGTCATCGCAGAAGCGTCGTGGCCCCGTCCGGCCGCGCCAGGCCGGGGCTCGTGAAGTCCGGGATCACCCGCCCCGGCTCACCGCCGAGTTAGTCCCCCACGATCGCCCCCCAGATGGTGCGGAAGTCCGTCGTCACCCGCAGGTTGCCGCGGTCGAGGGAGGTGAGGCTCGGATGCGCCCCCGCCATGCCGCCGCGCACCCGGGAGCCGATGATGATGCACGGGCCGCCCGCCCCGTGGTCGGTGCCGTCGGAGCCGTTCTCGGCGACCCGCCGGCCGAACTCCGTGAACACGACGGTGATGACGCGCTGCTCGATGCCGCGCGCCGCGAGGTCGTTGCGGAACGCGGCGAGCGCCCGCGACAGGATCGGAAGCTGCGGATCCATGCCCCCCGCCTGCCCGCCGTGCGTGTCGAACGAGCCCCAGTCGATCGTGACGACCCGGGTGCCGAGGCCGGCGGCGAGGATCGTCGCGGCGGTCTTCAACCGGTCCGACAGGGACGACGCCGGATAGTCGGGGTTCGCGCCGGGGGCGGCGACGGCGCGCAGCTGCCCCGCGACGTTCACGGTGAGGCCGTACACGCCGCGGCTCCTGGCGAGGGCCTCCGTCCCGGCGGGCGCACCGACGAGCCGCCCGACCTCGGCGTTCACGTCCGCGTCGGCGGACGACACGCCGCTCACCGAGAACCCGAAGTTGCCGAGGCTCGCCACCGCGCACGTCGGCGCCGACGCGGTGCGGATCTGCTTCGACAGGGCGTTCCCGATCGACACGGCCTGGAGGGGGTTCGACGTCGACCCGTACGCGTCGAGCCATCTGCCGAGCCACCCGGTGGTGACCTTGCGCAGGGACCCGGTGAAGATGTGGTCGGTCGCCTCGAAGTGCGACTGGTTCGCGGGCAGGAAGTGCACGCCCGGCCAGTACGCCAGGTCGGAGCCGGCGCCGCCGGTGCCGTCGCCCCACAGGGTGTCGAGGCCCTTCGTGTCGCCGTTGTTGCCGGTGCCCGACACGACGAGGTTCGCGAACGACACGTTCGCGTTGGCGGCGGCGGTGGACCCCACCCGTCCTCCCGCGACGGACGGCGTGTTCAGCGCCCGGTGCAGGTCGGGCCGCGCGGCCTGGTAGGCGGCGTACTCGGCGGGGTCGTTCGGGACGAACACGTTGATCCCGTCGAGCCCGCCGTTCAGGTAGATCATCACGAGCTGGTTCGCGGGGTCGGCGGCCTCGGCGACGGCCGCCTCGAACGCGCGCGTCCAGTCGATGCGGGTCGCCGCGTAGATCGAGGCGACGCCCAGGATCCCGTTGCGCAGGAACGCGCGCCGGTCCATGCCGCGGGCGCGCGGCACGCCGTCCGGGAAGCCGGCGAGGGCGTCGGCGGGGATCGGCATCCGGTCGACGGGCACGGCCGTGGGGTCGGTGCTCTCCGCCCGCGCGCAGTCGGCGCAGCGAAGGGCCTGCACCTCCGCCGCGTGGACGGGCGGGACGTCGCGCGGGTCGTCCATCTACATGACCTGTCCGTCGGGGCCGGCGATGATCATGGCCCGCAGCAGGAGCTGCCGGGCGCGGCGCCGGCCGGCCGTGTCGACCCGGGCGCGGGTCGCGTAGTCGAGGATCTGGACGCGGCTCTGGGCGCTCAGCCAGGGGCGGCCGCAGGCGGCGTGGGCGCGGTCCACGGCGGCGTCCGGCGTCTCGCCCGGCACGTCCTGAGGCGCGACGTCCGCGCGGTTCACGAGGTACGAGGCGAACCGCCAGCGGGCGATGGCGGTGTTCGTCGTGAGCCACGCCAGGCCGTACTCCCACCCGGAGACGTTCGGCGGGAAGTACGGCTGCTGCCCCATCTCGTTGAGGCGGTCGTACGGGACCCGGTCGGTCACGCCGACCCCCATGCCGCGCATCGCCCCGGCGACGTACACGATGGGGGGCTTGATCATCGACGGCTCCCCCAGCGAGTCGAACAGCTGCGGGTGGGTGAGGATCTTCCGCAGCACCGGGGCGATCCGCCGTCCGGTGGCGGTGTAGGTGGCGACGAGGTCCTGCAGCGTCGCGTCGTCCGGCGGGCCGGTGACGAGCTCGGACCACAGCTTGCGCAGCAGGACCCCGGGGTGGGCGGGGTGGGACAGGACGACGTCGGTGGCGTCGCGCAGGCCGAACGCCCCGGCCTGCCCCAGCACCGTCTTCACGCCGCCGTCCCAGCGCGACGCGGTGAAGTAGCTCTTCGGGTCGTCGGGGTTCGCGGTGTCGACCCGCCAGCCGGACATGGCGCGCGCCAGCTCCCTGACGTCGTCCTCCGTGTAGTTCGGGGTGCCGGCCGGGTCGAGCGGGCCAAGGCAGAAGAGCTCCATGAGCTCCCGGGCGTAGTTCTCGTTCGGGCGGCCCTTGACGTTCGCCTCGCCGGTGAGGAACCGCAGCATCGCGGGGTCCTCCCCCACCTCGTGGGCGAGGGTGCGGAAGTCGGCGCCGGGGTTCGCGCCCAGGTCGGCGTGGCGGCGGAAGAGCTCGTTCTGGCGGATCATGAGCTGCACCGGGGACACGTCGGCGCGGGACGTCGCCCAGTGGCGGTGCCAGAAGAACGCGAGGCGCTCCGGCAGGGGGTTCGGCACGCGGATCATGCGGTCGAGCCAGGTGAGGACGAGGTCCGCGTCGTCGGCCTTCGGGTCGAGGCCCGGGGACGCGGGCCGGTCGTTGCGCGCCGGGGCGGGTCCCGCGAGGGGCCCCTGGGGCGTGGCGAGGAGCGCGTCGACGGTCTCGCCGAGGGTCCGGCCGGTCCAGCGGTCGCGGTCCCCCTGGCTCGGGCCGAAGCCGGCGCGCCAGAAGAGGCGCTCCACCATCTCCACGGTCATCTGGCGCCGCTCGAACGGCGGGGCGGGCGGCAGGGCGAGGCGGCGGATGCGGCGGGTGACGCGGCGCACCGCCGCGACGGGGCGGCGGCGCGGGCGCGGGCGGGCGCGGCGGCGGCGGGCGGTGGCCATCAGGCGATGCACCGTCCGCGGAACAGCGCCTTCGCGGCGGGAAGCGCGGCCCCGGTGAGGCGGAAGTCGCCGGTCGGGTCGGTCACGTCGAACCAGACGACGCCGCGGAGGTTCGGCATCTCCGCCTTCAACGCCGTGAGGCCCGACACCCAGGCGGCCTTGTCGCCGCCGGTGGCGGTGGACCCGGTCTCGCTGATCCAGAACGGCTTCGCGGCGAGCGCCTGGATGTCGCGGTACGCGGCGCTGAACAGGGGCCGCGGGTCGGTCCAGGCGAGGTCGCCGACGGTGCCGAAGTTGTAGCCGGACGCCCCGACGGCGTCGACCATCGCGGGGCCGGGGAAGTACAGGCCGAGCGCGTTCGCCTCGGTGTCGGGGACGCTGCGGTAGTAGGGGCTCCACAGAAGCTGCACGCGCTTGCCGGCGAGCGGCTTCACGATGCGGCGCACGCGCTTCCAGGCGGCGACGTAGCCGGCGGGGGTGTTGCCGTTCGCGAGGCCCGACCACGCGTACCACGGGGTGTTCGGCTCGGGCATCGGGCGGAAGAGGATGGGGACGCCGGCGTCCTTCATCTCCCGGGCCAGCGCGCGCAGGTCCGCGTCCAGGACGCCGCGGGCGATGCGGGCGAGGGTGAAGCGCGGCTGCGTGGGGGTGCCGCGCCCGTCGTCCGGCATCCAGCTCACGAGCAGGCGCAGCCGCTTCTGCCGGGCGAGCGCGACGAGGGCCGGGTCGAGGGCCTTGCCGGTGGTGACGTACGTCGACACGGTGGTGATGCCGACGCCGAGGGTGCGTTGCAGGGCGGGGACGCCCCGCACCGGGTCGTGGCGGTACACGCCGAACTGGAAGCAGCTCGTGGGGAGGGCGGGGATCGCCGGCGGCTTGGGCTTCCTCGCCCGCGGCTTGGGCGTCTTCGCCGGCGTCCCGGCGCGCGTCTTGGCGTGGTCGGCGGCCGCGGACGGCGGCGCCCCCGCGGACGGGGCGGCGGCGACGGCCGCGGCGGCGGCGAGCACGGCGACGGCCGTGGCGCGCACGGCGGGGCGTGCCGGTCGGGACCTGCCTCGCGTCAACTCCCCTCCCCCGGGTCGAGTCGGTGCGATTCATGGCACCTATCGGCCGGGGAGGTTGGAGGCCGCAGACAGGATCCCGTTCGAGAAATGTGAAGTCGCGTCGCGGTCCGGCGATTCTCGTAGGAGCGGAGCGCGTCCCGCCGCGGATCCGGTCGCCGGATCCCCGGGCGCGCGGGTCAGAGGAGTCCGCGCTCCCGGGCGACGGCCAGCGCCTGGATGCGGTTGCGGGCGGCGAGCTTGGCGAACAGCGACCGCATGTGGTCCTTGATGGTGTTCGGCGACAGGCCGAACTCGCCGGCGATCTCCGCGGTCGTGAGCCCCCGGGCGATCATCCTCAGCACCTCGTGCTGCCGGTCGCTCAGCGCGCCGTCCGGCGCGACGGGGGCGGGGCGCCGGGGGACGAGCGCGCCGGCGGCGCGCGGGTCGAGCACGGTCCGCCCCCAGATCACCTGCAGGAGGGCGCCCAGGAGGTTCCGCTCCGAGACGTCCTTCAGCAGGCACCCCCGGGCGCCGGCCGTGATGCAGCCGCGGACCGCTGGCTCCTCGAAGTACGCGGTCAGGATCACGATGGACGTGTGCGGGTGGCGCTCCTTCACCCGGCTGCAGATCGTCGCGGCGGCCAGATCGGGGAGCCGGAGGTCGAGCAGGAGCACGTCGGGGCGGAGCTGGTCGCAGCGGGCGATCGCCTCGGCACCCGTGCACGCCTCCCCGACGAGCCGGAAGAAGCAGTGGTCCGCGAACAGGAGCCGCATGCCCGCGATGACGACGGGATGGTCGTCCGCGACGACCACGGTGCGCCGTGGACGCGTGCCCTCCGAAGGGAACGGCGATGGGGCGTGCGGCACCGGGGCCGCCGCCGGCCAGGCGCCGGACGCGCCGCCACGGGCGAGCTCGCGCCCCGGGCCCGCCGCGGCGGGGGGCGGAGACGCCACGGCTCGGGAGGCCGCGCTCAGCATCGGCAGCTCACTCCCGCACCGTCCCGCTTCGGTCGCACCGGAACTCGCCGTGCCGCCACGTCGACGTCTCCTTCGGGCTGCGCCTTCCGCGGGCCACCCTAGACGAGACCCCGCCGCCCGCACACCCGCCCCTCACCCGATCGGGCGGGTCCCGCCCGAAGGGGCGCCCCCGGGCGCCGGCGGCCGGGCGCA
>JBFLWO010000175.1:0-5291 GCA_040757755.1 Actinomycetota bacterium | reverse complement strand
CTGTTCGGGCGCGACCGTCACTCCCCCCCGACCACGTCCTCCGGGACGTGGCCCCGTTGAAGCTGCCAGGTCACCGGGTTCTGATGCGTGATCAGCCTGGGCCCGACCACGTCCTCCGGGACGTGGCCCCGTTGAAGCCCCAACCCCCCCGCGGTCTGTTGCCCCGCTGAGACGTCCGCCGACCACGTCCTCCGGGACGTGGCCCCGTTGAAGCATGTAGTCCGTCGACCCGCTGGTGGGCCACGGCTGGTCGCCGACCACGTCCTCCGGGACGTGGCCCCGTTGAAGCAAGGGGCGGGGCAGGCCGAGGGCGCGGCGCACGCCCTGCCGACCACGTCCTCCGGGACGTGGCCCCGTTGAAGCGTCGTGACGGCCGAATACGCCATGCGTGCGCACGCCCGACCACGTCCTCCGGGACGTGGCCCCGTTGAAGCTGCGCCGAGGGTTGGGCTTCGCGGGGTTACCACCTCGCCGACCACGTCCTCCGGGACGTGGCCCCGTTGAAGCATCGAGTACGTCAACCTCCACGTCCCCGGTCAGGGCCGACCACGTCCTGCGGGACGTGGCCCCGTTGAAGCAGCGCGTCGAGGACGGCGCGCTGGAAGGCGTCGGCGGTCCGACCACGTCCTCCGGGACGTGGCCCCGTTGAAGCAAGCGGCGACCGCCGGGGCGGGCAGGCGGGATGCCTGCCGACCACGTCCTCCAGGACGTGGCCCCCTTGAAGCTCGGGTTGCGGATGGCCTCGAACGTCTCCCCGTTCGCGCCGACCACGTCCTCCGGGACGTGGTCCCGTTGAAGCGGGCCGGCGACCGTGTCCGCGGTGGCGGCGTGGCGGTGGCCCGACCACGTCCTTCAGCCCCGTTGTCGCTGGGCGCCCACGCGCGGCGCGCCCCGCCGGGTCGTGCATCCGACCATGTCCTCCGGGACGTGGCCCCGTTAAAGCTGGTCGCACTCACGTTTGTTCTACCGGTTCCACACACAATGAATCGCGCGTGAACAAGCCGTTCTCGCCGCTACCTACCGGCCACACACGGAATACCTGCCGGCACCGAGGAGCAGCCGCGGGTGTCTGGCGCTCCAGGTGCTGCCACAACCCCTCCTGCCGGGCGTGCGAGTACTCGAGCTGGGCGAGCTCCACCTGCAGCTTCCCCTCCGCCGACCGGGCGTGCAGGGCGAAGATGTCGAGGATCACGCCGGTGCGGTCCACCACCCGCGTCTTCAACCGGTCCTCCAGCTGGCGCTGCTGCCCGGCGGTGAGCTCCGCCTCCGCGTGCTGGGCGTCGAGCGCCCGCGGCGCTCGACGGGATGCGGACAGGAACGCGCCGGGACATTCGGTCCCTGCCGGTGCGGCGCGCTCGTCCGTTCAGGCAACGATGGCGTGCTGCATCGCCCAGAGGGCGGCCGCGGCACGGGTGGACACGCCGATCTTGCCGTAGACGTGCTGGATGTGGTGGTCGGCGGTCTTCGGGGAGATGAACAGCTGGTCCGCGATCTGCTGTGTGGTCAGGCCGCGTGCGGCGAGGCCAAGCACCTCCGCCTCCCTGCGGGTGAGACCGCCGGGAATGCCGGGTCTGCGGGTGCGTCCCCGCCCAGGGGCGTGGCCGGCCGCGGTGAGCACGGCGTCGGTCGCGGTGGCGTCCAGCGCGCCGCGTTCGACGAGGTCACGGACATGGGCGGCGGCCGCGTCGGGCGTGGCGGCGGGCCGGTCGGCGCGGTCGCTGGTGAGCGCCACGTAGATGTCGGCGGCGACTAGGACATGGGCGGCGGCCTCGAGGCCGGCGCCCTGGAGGCACTTGTGATACCCGGACCCGTCGCACCGTTCGTGATGTGTGGCCGCGACGGGGTTCAGCGGGGCGAGCGCCGGCGAGCGGCGGAGCATCTGTTCGGTGACCATCGGGTGCAGCTCGACCCGGTCGAGCTCGGCGCGGGTGAGCGGGCCGGGCTTGTCCCAGATGGAATTCGGGATGGCGGTCGTGCCGAGTTCGTGCACCAAGGCCGCATGCCGAACCCTGGTCGCATCGTCCTCGGCGAACCCGAGGAGCCCGGCGGCGGTCCCGGCGAGCGCCGCGCAGCGGCGGCTGTGGCCCGCCATGAACGGTGACTTGAGATCCACGAAGTCGGCGACGACCGTGAGCGCCGCGTCGAGGTCGTCGCCCTCGAGGGTTCGGTGAGGCACGGGCTCGCGTTCGAGCGCGGCGTTCCACGGGTCCAGGGCGGCGAGTCGCGCGAGCCACCGCTCACCGTGTTCGGTGAACATGTCGGCGAGCCGGGGGTCATAGGTGCGGTCGCGGCGGTCTCGAGCGACCTCGACCGCTTCGGCGGGCGAGAACAGACGCCCGTGCGCCTCCATGTCGTGGGTGAGGTGCACGATCCGCATGGGCAACGGGATCTCCGTGCCTGCGGCCCCGTTGGGGTAGCCGGCGCCGTTCCACCGCTCGAACGTGAACGCAAGCGCGTCCCGCACCGCGGCGCCGAACCCGAGGCGTTCGGCGAGCATGTCCCCGACCTCGCAGCCGGAGCTGAAGTTGTGGATCGCCCAGGCCCGGGCTCCCTCCTGGATCATCCGGATGACCTGCTCCCGCTCCTCCGGCGGCCGGGCCGCGGTAGCGAAAGCGATCACGTCGCGGATCACCTCGGCGGGGTTGGCGGCGTCGTGCACCAGGGTCCGGGCACGCGCGGCGATCTCGTCCCCGAACAAGGTGGACACCTCGTGCGCGTGCCCGGTGCATCCGACGTAGCGCAGCAGGGCGACCCAATACACCGTGTCGCGCACCTCGGCCCCGTAGCCGGCCTCGTCGCACATCCAGACGCCCAGCAGGCAGGAACGAAGCTGCGACTCCAATGGCTGGCCGAAGGCGTTGTCCTGGGCGAGGGCGAGGGTGGCGACCAACTCCCCCAGGCGAAGCGGCTCCGGCGAAGAAATGGGGAGTCCTCCCGATGGATGCGCGCCCGCGGCCGGGGCACGATGGGCCCCAGTCAACCACGGAACAACCGGGCCCGTCACCACCGAGACAAGGGAGCAGCATCATGAGCCAGCCAGGCCGCAACGCAGCCATCGTGGAACGCGGCTATCAGGCCTTCAACCAGGGCGACATCGAGACGCTCACCAAGATCTTCGACGAGCAGGCCTCCTGGCATACCCCGGGGAGCTCCCCGGTCGCGGGCACCAGGGTCGGGCGCGACGCGGTGTTCGCGCAGTTCGCCCGTTACGGGGGCGAGACCGCAGGGTCCTTCAGGGCCTCCCTCCGGGAGGTCTTCGAGAGCGGCAACGGTCGCGTCGTGGGCCTCCACCACAACAGCGGCACCCGCAACGGTAGGCAACTGGACACCGACTGCTGCATCGTGTTCACCTTCAAGGACGGACGCGTCGTCGAGGGCCGCGAGCACTTCTACGACCTCGCCAACTGGGACAGCTTCTGGTCGTGACGAGGCGCGGCAGCCTGGTGCTCGGCGCGTCCGCAAGGCCACGCACCGAGCACCAGGCGGGCTTCGCCCGCCCCCCCGTCATCACCGCAGGTCCGCTCAGCTCATGCGCGGACATGTCCCCGCATTCGCGTCGTGCCGATGGTCGACCCGGGCGGGCGGCCGTCGCGGAGGTCGGGGCCGAGTAGGTCACCGGCACCGCCATTACGGACCTTCACGCCGTCACGGCCGCCGGTGACCGCGCCGTCCTGGATCTGCGTGGCCGGCAACAGCTGGGTCCGGGGGAACTGCCCGAGCCTTCCGGAGGGTGAAGCACCCGCCGTCGTTGACGCGTCGACTGCCCCTCGGACGTGGACGTGCGGCGCCGCGACCGCCGCCGCCCCCGGCGGCGCTACCCGTCGCCGGGGGTGCGGCTGAGCGCCGCCCGGATGCGGGCGGCGTCGGCGGCGGGGAGCAGCGCCCGCACCCAGGTGCCGTCCTCTCGCGCCTCCTGCTGCACGTCCCGGCCGGCGGCGTAGATCGCGGAGATCACCGCCCCGTCCGCGTACGGCACTAGCGCCTCCAAACGGGTCAGGCGGGAACGGGCGATCGAGGCGAGGCGGTCACGCAGGCCGTCGAGTCCCTCCCCGGTCAGCGCCGACACCTGCACCGCGTCCGGCTCGCCGCGGGCGAGGCGCCGCCGCTCCTCCGCGTCGACCCGGTCGACCTTGTTCAACACCACCAGGCGCGGCACGTCGCCCGCCCCGATCTCATCCAGCACCGCCTCCACCGCGGCGCGGCGCGCCTCCCGCCGCCCCTCATCGTCACTCGCGTCCTCCACGTGCAACACGAGATGCGCCTCACGGGTCTCCTGCAGCGTCGCCCGGAACGCGTCGACGAGCTGGTGGGGGAGATCCCGGATGAACCCGACGGTGTCCGTCACCAGGAACCGGATGCCGTCGTGCTCGAACGCCCGCGTCGTCGGGTCCAACGTCTCGAACAAGGCGTCGTTCACGCTGACCCCCGCCCCCGTCAAGGCGTTCATCAACGTCGACTTCCCGGCGTTCGTGTAGCCGGCGAGGGCGACGAGCGGAAGCTCCGACCCCACCCGGCGGGCCCGCATCACGTCGTGGCTGCGGCCCACATCCCGCAGGCGGCGGCGCAACTGGCCCATCCGCTCCCGCAACAGCCGCCGGTCCGACTCGAGCTGCGTCTCACCCGGGCCGCGGGTGCCGATACCGCCACCCAGGCGCTCCAGGTGCTGCCACAACCCCTCCTGCCGGGCGTACGAGTACTCGAGCTGGGCGAGCTCCACCTGCAACTTCCCCTCCGCCGACCGGGCGTGCAGGGCGAAGATGTCGAGGATCACGCCGGTGCGGTCCACGACCCGCGTCTTCAACCGGTCCTCCAGCTGGCGCTGCTGCCCGGCGGTGAGCTCCGCCTCCGCCACCACCAGATCCGGCTTCTCCCGCTTCACCAGGTCGTGCACGTCGTCGAGGCGGCCCTTCCCGAGGAACGTACGCGGATCCGGGGACGGGCGGTGCTGCACCACCGTCGCCACCACCGACGCCCCCGCCGTCTTCACCAGCTCCGCGATCTCCGCGAGCCGGTCGTCCTCCTCGTCGCCCGCCCGGGGGATCGACGCGACCACCACCGCCCGCTCCGGGCTTATGCGGGGAAACTCCTCCTCCGCCTCGTCGCGCGACGCCCGACCGCGGTATGTGCGCTGCAGCTCACCCACGCCCCAATCATGGCAGGAGCCCGCCACGCGGACAGGCCCGCCCGCGCAGGCGCCTACTGGGCGGCGAGGGCGTCGTACAGAAGGCGCGCGGTGCGCGTCACCGCCCGCTCGGCCACCGGCCCGTCGGCCCGCAGATACGCGCCGGAGC
>JBFLWO010000174.1:0-5324 GCA_040757755.1 Actinomycetota bacterium | reverse complement strand
AAGCACTGCTTCGTGGAGAAGCCCCTCGCGCTGACCGGCGCCGACGCGCGCGCCGTCGCCGCCGCCGCCGACGCCGGCGACCGGGTGCTCATGGTCGACCACCTCCTCGTCTACCACCCCGGGGTGCAGGCGCTGAAGCGCCTCGTCGACGAGGGCACCCTCGGCCGCGTCTACTACCTGTACGGCAACCGGCAGAACCTCGGCATCGTCCGTCCCGACGAGAACGCCCTGTGGAGCCTCGGCCCGCACGACATCTCCGTGATGCTGCACCTCGTGGGGGAGCGCCCCGTCGAGGTGATGGCGAACGGGCAGAGCTACCTGCAGCCCGGCGTGGAGGATGTCGTCTTCGGCCAGATCCTCTTCCCGTCCGGGGTCCTCGGCCACCTGCACCTGTCGTGGCTCGACCCGCACAAGATGCGGAAGCTCACCGTCATCGGGTCCGACAAGATGGCGGTGTTCGACGACATGGAGACCGAGCGGAAGATCACGATCTACGACAAGGGGCCCGTGCCGCGGACGGAGACGTACGGCGAGTACATCCAGGTGCGCTCCGGGGACATCCACATCCCGAAGATCCCGGGCGACGAGCCGCTGCGCCTCGTGTGCGAGCACTTCGTCGCATGCGTCGCCGAGGGGCGGCGCCCCCTGGCCGACGGGACCGCCGGCGTGACGGTGGTGGAGGTCCTCGAGGCGATGACCGAGTCCCTGCGCGACGCCGGACGCCCGGTGCGCCTGACCGAGGAGGTCGCGGCATGAGCAGAGAGAACCTGGTGCTGGGCGAGGGCGTCCGGATCGGGGAGGACGTCGAGATCGGCGCGAACGTCGTCATCCACGACGGCACCGTCATCGGCGACGGCTGCGTGATCCAGGACAACGTCGTCATCGGCAAGCAGCCCCGCCTCGGGACGCGCTCCACCGGCCGGCGGGAGCCGTCCCCGCCCACCACGATCGGCGCCGGCTCCGCCGTGTGCGCGGGGGCCGTCGTGTTCGCCGGCAGCGTCATCGGCGAGAAGTGCGTCATCGGCGACCAGGCGTGCGTGCGGGAGCGCGTCACCCTCGGCGACGGCGTCGTCGTCGGCCGCGGCGTGAGCGTCGAGAACGACGTCACGATCGGCAGCCACACCCGCATCCAGACGAACGCCTACATCACGGCGTACAGCGAGCTGGAGGAGCACGTGTTCATCGCGCCGTGCGTCGTGACGACGAACGACAACTTCATGGGCCGCACCGAGGAGCGATTCGCGCACATCAAGGGCGCGATCATCCGCCGCGGCGCACGCGTCGGGGGCGCCGCCGTGCTCCTGCCCGGCATCGAGATCGGCGAGGAGGCGTTCGTCGCCGCCGGCGCGCTCGTCACGAAGGACGTCCCCGCGAAGACGCTCGTCGCCGGCCTGCCGGCCCGCGCGTGGCGCGAGGTGCCGACCGCGGAGCTCCTGGAGAGCTGACCGCACGCGCGGGCCGCCGGCGCGCGCGTCACGAGCCCGAGGTCGGTGGGCTCCCTCGGGCGCGCGTTGCGATCCGGCACCGCGCGCCCGTCACCGCGGCACGACGGAACGCCTGCGCGCGCCCGTCACCACCCCTGATGCGACTCGACAGTCGCTCATTCGCGATCCGCCCGGAATCGTGATGCGGACGTTCGAGTCGAGGCATAGGATCGGGCGACACCCACAGGGATCCCGGCAGGCGTGTCACCGTGCACGAGTTCCTGCAGACCACCGTGAACGGTCTGTCCAGCGGGTCGATCTACGCGCTCGCGGCAATCGGCCTGACGCTGGTGTACGGGATCCTGAAGCTCGTGAACTTCGCCCACGGGGACTTCATGACCCTGGGGGCGTACGTCGCGTTCGCCGTGAACGTGAGCGCCGGGATGCACCTCGCGCTCGCGATCGCCGCCGCGCTCGCCGCGGTCGCCGCCACCGGCCTCGCGTTCGAGTTCGCGGTCTGGCGGCCGATGCGCCGGCGCGGCGCCGGGATGCTCCAGCTCCTGTTGATGTCGCTGGGGCTCGCGTTCGTCGTGCGCTACATGATCCAGCTCGAGTGGACGGGGGCGTCGCAGAAGCTGCACGTCGACCCGTTCCAGGCGTGGCACCCGTTCGACCTCACCATCAGCCGCATCCAGGTGATCGTGATGGCGACGGCGGGGGTGCTCCTCACCCTCGTCGCGGTGCTGCTCAAGACCACGACGCTCGGCAAGAGCATGCGGGCGCTGTCCGACAACTTCGACCTCGCCGAGGTGTCGGGCATCGACACGGGCCGCGTCATCTCCGTGACATGGCTCCTCGCCGGGGGCCTCGCCGGCCTCGCCGGGGTGTTCGCCGCCATCCACCAGACGACGTTCGACCCCGACACGGGGTTCCGCCTGCTGCTGTCCGTGTTCGCCGCCGTGATCCTCGGCGGCATCGGCAGCGCCTACGGGGCGCTCGCCGGCGGCCTGCTCTTGGGCCTGGTGCAGGAGTGGAGCACGATCGGCGGGGTGATCCAGCCGAGCTACAAGGACGCCGTCGGGTTCCTCATCCTCATCGTGGTGCTGCTCGTGCGGCCCCAGGGGATCTTCGGCCGCGCCACCCGGGCCGCGTGATGGACGCCCTGCTGTCCACCGGCTTCTGGTTCCTCGTCCTCACGTTCACCGGCGTGAACGTGATCTTCGTGATGGGACTGAACCTGCAGGTCGGGGAGACGGGCCTCCTGAACTTCGGGCACGTCGCGTTCATGGCGACCGGCGCGTACGCCATGGGGCTCATGCTGACCCACGGCGTGCACGTCGCGATCGCGATCCCCGCGGCGCTCCTCGCCGGCGCCCTCCTGGGGATCGTGCTGGGCGTCCCGACCCTGCGGCTGCGCGCCGACTACTTCGCGATCACGACGATCGCGGCGGGGGAGATCCTCCGCACCGTCATCCTCAACGAGGGCGACACCACCGGCGGGCCGCAGGGCCTGATCTCGGCGAGCGGGCCGTGGCGCGGCTTCAACCGGGACGTGCTGCGCTTCGCGGAGGACCATTTCGGCTGGGACCTCGACCGCCGTGTGCCGCTCCTCGTCCTCACGTGGGCGGTCGCGGTGGTCGTCGGCCTGTTCCTGCTGTACGTGACGCGGTCCCCGTGGGGGCGGGTGCTGCGCGCCGTGCGGGAGAACGAGGAGGCGGCGGCCGCCGTGGGGAAGGCCGTGTTCTCGTACAAGCTGCAGGCCCTCGCCCTGGGCGGCGCGATCGGCGCCCTCGCCGGCGTGTTCTTCACGTTCGCGTCGACGACGCTGTACCCCGAGAACTTCCTCCCCATCGTGACGTTCACGGGGTTCGCCATCCTCATCCTCGGCGGGATCGGAAGCTACGTCGGCGTCACGGTGGGCGCGGTGCTCATCAGCTTCGTCGTGTCGGGCACCCGCCTCATCGACTTCCCCATCGACCCCGAGAAGGTCGCGGCCCTGCGGTTCGTCATCATCGGCCTGGTGATCATGCTGTTCATGGCGTTCCGCCCGCAGGGGCTCCTCGGGAAGAAGGAGGAGCTCCATCTCGGCCCGTGACACGGATCCCGCGGCGGGCGGCGACCGCACCCTGCTCGCCGTCGACGGGGCGACCGTCGCGTTCGGCGGCCTCCGCGCCGTGGACGGCGCGACTCTGCGGGTGCGGGACGGGTCGATCACGGCGCTCATCGGCCCGAACGGCGCCGGCAAGACGACGCTGTTCAACGTGGTCAGCGGGTTCCTGCGGCCGGACCGCGGCACCGTCCGCTTCGCGGGGCGCGACATCGCCGGGATGCCGCCGCACCGCATCGCCCGGCTCGGCGTGGTGCGCACGTTCCAGCTCACCCGGGTGCTGGGGAAGATGAGCGTCCTGGACAACGTCCTGATGGCGTCCCCCGACCAGCCCGCCGAGAACCTCGCCCGGGCGATCTTCCTTCCGCTGCGCGCCCGCCGGCGTGAGCGCCAGATCCGCGCGGAGGCCCTCGCCGTGCTCGACCGGGTGGGGCTCGCGGCGATGGCGGGCGAGTACGCGGCGACCCTGTCCGGCGGCCAGCGGAAGCTGCTCGAGCTCGCGCGGGCCCTCATGGCCCGGCCGCGCCTCCTGCTGCTCGACGAGCCGATGGCGGGGGTGAACCCCGTGCTGGGACGGCGGCTTCTCGACCACATCCGTGAGCTGCGGTCCGAGGAGGGCGTGACGATCCTGTTCATCGAGCACGACATGGACGTCGTGATGGGCGTGAGCGACGCGATCGTGGTGATGGCGGAGGGCCGCGTCATCGCGGAGGGCGCCCCCGCCGAGGTGCGGGCCGACCCGCGCGTCATCGACGCCTACCTGGGCGTGGGGGCGCCCGCGGCGTGACCGGGGCGGGGCACGGCGACGCGCCCGCCGAGGCGGTGCTGGCGGCGACCGGGCTCGTCGGCGGCTACGTCCCGGAGGTCGACGTCCTGCGCGGCTGCTCCCTGCACGCGGGCCGCGGGGAGATCGTCGTCGTCGTCGGGCCGAACGGCGCGGGGAAGTCCACCCTCGTGAAGGCGATCTTCGGGCTGATCACGCCCCGCGCCGGGACCGTGACCCTGAACGGCCACGACGTGACGGGGGCGAAGCCCCACGAGATCACCGCCCGCGGCATGAGCTACGTGCCGCAGGTGAGCAACGTGTTCCCCAGCCTGACCGTGCAGGAGAACCTCGAGATGGGCGGCGTCGTGTCGCGGTCCAGGACGCGGCGGCGCATCGACGACATGTACATGCTGTTCCCGCGCCTCGCGGAGCGGCGGCGCCAGCGGGCCGGGACGATGTCCGGCGGGGAGCGCCAGATGCTCGCGATGGCCCGGGCGCTGATGCCCGCCCCCACCGTGCTCCTGCTCGACGAGCCGTCGGCGGGGCTCGCCCCCCAGGCGGTGGGGGACGTGTTCGCGACATGCCGGGAGATCAACCGGGCGGGCGTGACCCTCGTGATGATCGAGCAGAACGCGCGGCGCGCCCTCGCGCTCGCCGACCGCGGCTACGTGCTGGAGGGCGGCCAGAACCGCTTCACCGGCACAGGGGACGAGCTCCTGAACGATCCGACGGTCGCCGAGCTGTACCTCGGCGGCGGCGCCCGCGTGCACGACGCGGAGGGCGCCGGACCGCCGGCGCCGCACGGCACGCCGTCGTGACCGGGGTACGCCTGATCACGTCCGGACCCCCGCCGGGGGCGGCGCGCGCCGCCCCCGGCGCTGCACGGGTCAGGCCCCCTTGAGGGCCCGGTAGATGATCGTGCCGTCCACGAGCTTCCCGCCCGTGTACCGCCACACCACGTAGTTGCCGGCACCCGGGTCGCCGTCGCGGAAGAGGTCGATCGCCCCCGACGCGCCCTGGTAGTCGA
>JBFLWO010000173.1:0-5338 GCA_040757755.1 Actinomycetota bacterium | reverse complement strand
GCCTCCTCCGGGATGGTCGTCGTCCCCCTCCCCGTCGAGGGCGGCGTCGAGCTCGGCGGGGTCGATGCCGGGCTCGTCCAGCGGGCCCCGCCGGCGGCGGTGGGCGAGGGCGAGGAGGGCGGCGCCGCGCACGTGGCCCTCGTCCACGTCCTCTGCGCCGTCGAGGGCGGCGAGGGCGCGGGCGGCGCGGGCGGTGACGATGTCGGCGCGCAGACCGTCGACGCCGAGCCGGGCGCAAGCCCCGACGATGCGCTGCAGCATCGCCTCCGGCAGGCGCACGCGGGGGAGGAGCGCGCGGGCGGCGGCGATCCGCCGGGCGAGGGCGTCCTCCTCCGCTGCCCAGGCGGCGGCGAACGCGGCGGGGTCGGCCTCGTAGCGCAGGCGGCGGCGGACGACCTCGGCGCGCTCCGCCGGGTCGCGCGAGCCGCGCACCTCGACGGACAGGCCGAAGCGGTCGAGGAGCTGCGGCCGCAGCTCCCCCTCCTCCGGGTTCATGGTCCCGACGAGGAGGAACCGGGCGGGGTGGCGGACGGAGATCCCCTCGCGCTCGACGTGGCAGGTGCCGAGGGCGGCGGCGTCGAGGAGGAGGTCGACGAGGTGGTCGGGGAGGAGGTTGACCTCGTCGACGTAGAGGACCCCGCGGTGGGCGGCGGCGAGGAGGCCGGGCTCGAACGCGCGCACCCCGTCGCGCAGGGCGCGCTCCAGGTCGAGGGCGCCGACGAGGCGGTCCGCGGTGGCGCCGACGGGGAGCTCGACGAGGCGGGCGGGGCGCGTCTCGGCGGCTGCGTCGCCGGGGTGGGGGGCGAGCGGGCAGGCGGTGTCGCCGGGGGCGCAGTGGTAGGGGCAGCCGGCGACGGCCTCGATCGGGGGGAGGAGCGGGGCGAGGGCGCGGACCGCGGTGGACTTGGCGGTGCCGCGCTCGCCGCGCACCAGCACGCCGCCGACGTCGGGCGCGACGGCGTTCACGAGGAGGGCGTCGACGAGGTCCTGCTGGCCGACGATCGCGCTCAGGGGGAAGCGCGGTTCGGTCATGCCCGCGCCGCCTACGGGCGGGGGGCGGCGGCCCGCGGGTGCGGGGGCCGTGGGGTCAGGCGTGCCGGGGTGGGTCCATGGACGGCTGCCTGGTGCACCGCTCACCTCCTCGGGATGACGCGTCCCGTCCGGGGGTTTCAGCGGCGGGTGAGTCTCCTGACTCCCGGATCACCGCGATCTCCGCCTTCCCGCCCTCACGGGCCGTGGCGTCATGGAGATGCGCTCCCCGGTCACAGTGGCGCGACCGTGCCGGACTCACACCGGCTTCCTCGCACCGCCGCACTGACTGGCGGCGACCCTAGCGGGGGCGGGCGGTGCGGATCAAGGGCGGCCCTGCGGCACGCCCAGGTCACTCCTCGATCGTGATGGTCCCGCTCGACGTGCCCCCGGCGTCCCACGGAAAGAGGCCGCGCTGCCCGGGAAGGAGGACGACTGCGACGGTGAGCAGCAGCGCCGCGATGACGGTGAGGCGTCGCCACGGGTACGGGCGCCCGCCTTTCGTGAGCCGCCGGCGCCACCCGGCGAGCCGGAGCAAGGTCACGGCGAGAAGCGCCCCGACCAGCGGGCTGAGGAGCGTCGCCCACGCCGTGACGACGATGACGACCGCGGGCCACAGCACGGACCAGACCCTCGGGACCATGGCATGGAGGAGACCGGCGCGCCCGTGTCCAGTGGTCACGTCCAAACCCGGGCGCCGGTCGTCAGGTTCGCGCTTTGCGGGGCGTCACACGGCTGGGGCTCGACGCGGCCTTCGAGCGGCGCGCGCCGCGCGCGAGGGGGCGTGGGCGCGGAGGCGAGACGACGGTGCGCAGGAACCCCCTGCTGTTCCTGAAATCGCCGGGGTAGTGGAAATCGAGCCGGACCTCGACGATCACCCGCCCGTCCTTGACCGCGCGCGCCAGGCCCCCTTCCACCAGCGGCAGGCCCAGGGTCCGCTGGGCGCCCGGCGGGATGGACCTCAAGGCGTGCAAGAGGATGCGGCGGCTCTTCCCCCGCGGGCGGAACGCATCAACCGAGATGCCGCATGGGAAGGTCGTGATCGCCGGGCAGCTCACGGGCACGAGGAGCGTGCCGTTCCTGTTGAAGCTGGGTCGTCCGATCTGGGACTTGCCGAACCCCTCGGGGAGCGCGGGTGCGGGGGGCGTCGTCTGCGTCGGCGTTGCCGGAGGCCCCGTGCTGATGCGCGGCCTGATGATCGTCTGCCTCTCGCAGCCCACGACCGACGTCTCGAGAGGGTCGCTCCTCGCGATATCCGCGTCTGCCCCGCAGTCGATCCGATCGGGAACCCCATCGTCGCTGGAGATGTTGTCGTCACCCTCATCCCCAAAGAGGCTGTCGCTCCCCGGCCCGCCGACGATGCGGTCGTTCCCGGCTCCGCCGTGCAACTCGTTGTCGGCAGCGCTCCCTGTAATGAGGTCCGAGCCGCTCCCGCCGCTGACCTTCTCGACGTCGATCCCGATGTTGTCGCCCTCCGGTCCCTGCCCGTCGTTCGCGACATCGTCGAGCGTCACCATCAGGATTCGGGTTCGCTCCTCGTACGAGATCCCGTCGACGCCCGGCCCGCCCTTCACGACGTCGCCCACGTCGTGGCTGATGCCGGATTCCGGGCTGGGGTCTGTGCCCATCGGGAAGAAGTCGTCCCCGCCCTCGCCGATCAGGGTGTCGCCGCCCCGGCCGCCGTCGAGGACGTTCGCCGCGTCGCTGCCGCGAAGGGTGTCGCCGCCGGATCCGCCGACCAGGTTCTCGACGTCGGCGCCGAGGTTGTCGTTCTCTCCGGGCTCGCCGTCGTTGGCGACGCCGTCGAGGCTGAGGTCGACCCCCACCGATCGGCGATAGAACGCGATGTCGACTCCCTCGCCGCCGACGATGCGGTCGCCGGAGCCGTCGGCAGTCGCTCTGTCGTTCATCAAGAACTGGTCGTGGCCGTCTCCGCCCTCGAGCACGTCGGGGCCCCCGTAGCCCGCGAGCTGGTCGCCCCCCGGGCCCCCCTCCAAATGGTCGGCCTCACCGGTGCCGACGAGGTGGTCGGGACCGCCCCCGCCGATGATCGCCTCCGCGCTCGGGTCGACGTTGTCGTTCTCCCCGCCCTCCCCGTCGTTGGCGACCCCGTCGAGAGAGATGGCGACTGCGGTCGTCCGCAGTTGGTACGTCACCACGTCGGAGCCGCCTTGGCCGACGACGACGTCACCGAAGCCGTCGTCCCCGAGCGACGAGCCCATGGCGAAGAGGTCGTCCCCCGCGCCGCCGGTCATGGTGTCCGATCCGGCGCCACCGTCGAAGGTGGCGGCGATCCCGGCGGGGACGCTGTCCGCGACCGTGGCGGTGTCGTCACCTCCACCCAGGTCGAGGAACACGAGGTCGGGTGTGATGGTGCAGTCGACGGTCAGCGGGTCGGTGCTCGTGCAGCCCGCCGCCGCCGTGGTGAGGGAGCCTGAGACGACGGTGAAGCGCACCACCCCGGCCGCGGGCGATGAGACGGTGACGACCTCGCTGGCCGCATCGCCGATGAAGTCGAGGCTGTTCACCAGCGGGTCGTACTTCACCTCGGCGCCGAGCGCCGTCGAGGCCGTGCCCTGAGCCGCACAGATCGTGAGGGCCGCGATCGCGACCGTTCGCAGCCTGTGACCTGGGTTGAGCATCCGCCTCATACGACCGGAGTCCCTTCCGAGCTGTGACGTCGGGACGCTACATGCAGCGCGGTGAGGGACGCAACATGGACCCGGTGGGAGCGTGACGAGCGGACCGTTCAAGTCGATGTCCGACGATTCACAAGGGTGATTGCAACGGGGTCCCGGTGACCTGGGCGGCCGGCGCGCCATCAGGCTCCCGTCGGGCGGTCCGGAAGAGCGCCAGCAGGCGCACGCAGGGGTCGTGGGCAGCCGCCGCGGGCCGCCGGCCTGACCTCCGGTGCCCGGCGCGCGGGTGGGCGGACCACGACTCGCCGTTCGCGATCGTCGGGGACGGGCGGGTGCAACTCGTGCCCGGCATGGGCGAACGGTTCATCAACCCCGCCGCGTGTCTGCCCGAGTGGGCCGCGGGTCTGTGCGCCGCCGGGTGCTACGCTCATCGCATCGATATCGCCAGCAGCGACAGGGGAGCGACATGGCGCCCACCGCGGTGATCGGGGACGGGGAGGCGGTCCGCGCGGCGGACCGCGAGGTCGAGCGGATCCAGGCGCAGCTGGTGCGCATGTTCCGGCAGGCGGGCGAGCCCGACCCGGGGCGGCTGCGCGAGTTCGTCGCGACCGCGCCGACGTGGGCCACCGCCCTCAACGACGCGGTCCCCGACACCCTCCCGCCGCACGCGCTCGCGGAGATCCGGGGCCTCATCATCGAAGCGCTCGGTCTCCTTCAGGGGCCCACGCTCGAGCAGCGGCCGGCCGACGCGCTCGAAGGGGTCCTCGTGAAGCTCGAAGCCGTCCGCCACATCCTCCGCGACCAGCTCGACGGTGCCCTGGAGGCCGACGAGGCGGACGCCAAGGCCGTCCTCGGACGCCTCGAGGAGTGGCTTCCCGGCGTCGCCCAAAGCGAGATCGCACAGCTCGTCCACGTCACCCCGCGGACACTGCAACGCTGGCGCCGGGACGGGGGTGCCACGCCCAGGCGGCTGCTCCTGGTGACGCGGCTTGCCGCGCTGCTGCATCAGTCCTGGACGCCCGCCGGGGTGCTCGCCTGGTTCCACAGGGCGCGGCCGGAGCTGGACGGATCCCGGCCGATCGACCTGCTGGAGGACCCGCGGAGCGAGGCGGTCCTGCTCGATGCCGCGCGGCGGGGGAGGGCAGGGCATGGCGCATAGGCAGCCTCCGGTGTGCAGCCTGGAGGATGCCTATGCCTTTCGCTACAGCAACTACGACACCCCGTTCTGGGCGCGGGAGAACACGAACGAGGGGCGATGGCACAAGGCTGGCGACGGCCCCACCCAGTACCTGACGCTGCACCCCGAGGGGGCCTGGGCCGAGCTGGCGCGCGAGGAGATGCTGCACACGGACGCGGAGATGGCGCTGGTGCGGACCACGCTCTGGGTCGCGCGCGTCACGCAAGGCGGGATCGTCGACTACTCGAGCGAGGAGAAGGCGGCGAAAGGCGGCTTCCCGTTCGACGCCCTGACGAACGATGACCAGGACCTGTGCCGCCATCACGGGAGCAGCCTTCGAGAGCGCGGCTTCACGGGGGTCCTGGCGCCCTCGGCCGCCCTTCCCGGCGCCACCAACCTGACGCTCTTCGGGCCCAGGCTCCTCTCCGGCTGGGGCGAGGAGCCGAAGCTCGCGGCGTGCCTGCCTGCCTGCGTCGTGGCGGTCGGGGCGCCC
>JBFLWO010000172.1:0-5344 GCA_040757755.1 Actinomycetota bacterium | reverse complement strand
CGCGCCGCCCGCCTGGAGGAATGGGCGGAGGACCTGGAGCGCGCCGTCGCAGGCGGCGCGCCACGGGACCCCCGGCTCGCCGCCCTCGGCGACACGGTCGCGCGGCGGCGCCTCGACCCGGACCTCTTCCGCCGCCTCGTGGAGGCGAACCGCATGGACCAGCGCACCGACCGCTGGGCCACCTACGAGGACCTGGTGCACTACTGCGCGCACTCCGCCACCCCCGTGGGACGCATGGTGCTGGGCGTGCTCGGGTACCACGACGAGTGGCGCGGCGGCCTGTCCGACGCGACGTGCGAGGGGCTTCAGCTCGTGAACTTCTGGCAGGACGTGCGCCGGGACCTGGACGAGCGGGGGCGCATCTACCTCCCCGCCGAGGACATGACGCGCTTCGGGGTGGAGGAGCGCGACCTGCACGCGGCCCCGGCGGCGCCGCAGGTGCGGCGCCTCATCGAGTTCGAGGTGGAGCGCGCGCGTGAGCGCCTGCACGCGGGGGCGCCGCTCGCCCGGCTCGTTCCGCGGCGCGCCGGGGCGTACCTGCGGATGTTCACCGCGGGGGGGCTGGCGATCGCCGACGCGATCGCCGCCCGCGGCTACGACACCGTCTCGGGGCGTCCCGCCCCGGGGCGGCGCGGGCGGGCCCGCATCACCGCACGGACGCTCGCCGCGATGCTGCGGGGGCGGGCGTGACGACGGACGCCGCCTACGAGCGGTGCCGGGAGATCGCGCGCAGCGAGGCGCGGAACTTCTACTACGGCTTCGTGCTGCTGCCCCCGGAGCGCCGCGCCGCGATCTACGCCGCGTACGCGTTCAGCCGCCGCGCCGACGACAGCGTCGACGGGATGGACTCCCCGCAGGACAAGCTCGCGGCGGTCGCGGCGCGCCGGCAGGAGCTGGACGCCGTGATGTCCGGCGACGTCCCGCCCGGAGACCCGGTGCTCGTCGCGCTCGCCGACGCGGTCCGCCGCTTCCGGATCCCGCGGGAGCCGCTCGACGCCCTCCTCGACGGCGTCGCAATGGACCTCACCACGCAGCGGTACGCGGACTGGGGCGCCCTCGAGGAGTACTGCGCCCGGGTCGCCGGCGCCGTCGGCGTCGTCAGCCTGCACATCTTCGGGTTCAGCGACCCGGCCGCCCCCGGGTACGCGCGCGAGCTCGGCATCGCCCTGCAGATCGTGAACATCATGCGCGACGTGGCGGAGGACGCCGCCCGCGGCCGCATCTACCTCGCGCAGGCCGACCTCGCCGCCCACGCGGTGGAGGAGGAGGCGATCCTCGCGGGCGTGCCCACCCCGGGGTTCCGGGCCCTCATGGCCGACTACCGGGGGCGCGCCGAGGACCTCTTCCGCCGCGGGGAGCGCCTGCTGCCGCTGCTCGACCTGCGGGCGCGCATGTGCGTCTGCATGCTGGAGAGCCTGTACCGGGAGATCCTGAACGGCATCGTCGCCCGCGATTACGACGTGTTCGCGGGGCGGGTCGCCCTGTCGACGCCGCGCAAGCTGGCGCTGATGGGCCAGTCCACCCTGTCGAGCCTGACCTCGCGCTGACGATGGGCCTCCGGGTGGTGGTGTGCGGCGGGGGCCTCGCCGGCATCGCGGCCGCCTGCGAGGCGAGCCTGCGGGGCGCCCGGGTGACGCTGGTGGAGCGGAGGCCGTTCCTCGGGGGGAAGGCGTTCAGCTTCCGCGACCCGGAGTCCGGTGCGGAGGTCGACAACGGCCAGCACGTGTACCTGGGGTGCTGCACCGCGTACATCGCGCTTCTGCGCCTCCTCGGGACCCTGCACCTCACCACCCTGCAGCCGGCGCTCGACCTCGCCGTGCGGGACCGGTCGGGGCGCACCGGCAGGCTGCGCGCGTCCCCCCTGCCGGCGCCGCTTCACCTGGCGCCGTCGTTCGCCCGCTACCCGCACCTGTCGGCCCGCCGCCGGGCGGCGGCGGCCGGTGCGCTCGCGGCGCTCATGACCCTGCGCCCGCGTGACCTCGACGCGCTGGACGAGGTGTCGTTCGCGGACTGGCTGCGGGCCCGCGGGCAGGACGACGCCGCGATCGCCCGCTTCTGGGACCTCATCGTCGTGCCGACCTGCAACGACCGCAGCGACCGGGTGTCGGCGGGTCTCGCCGCGTTCGTGTTCCGGGAGGGGCTGATGCGGACCCGGACGGGGTCGGCGATCGGCTGGTCGCGGGTGGGGCTCACCCGCCTGGTGGAGCCGGCGGCGCGCGCGTTCATCGAGGGGCGCGGCGGGCGTGTCGTGTCCGGCACCGCCGTGACCGGCGTGGAGGAGGGGGCGGTCCTCCTCGGCGACGGGAGCCGGCTGCCGGCGGACCGGGTGGTGCTCGCCCTGCCGCCGGGACGGGTGCGGGCGGTGGCGCCGGACGCCCTGCCGCGCGACCCGGGGCTCGGCGTGTCACCGATCGTGAACGTCCACGTGTGGTACGACCGCCCCGTGATGCGGGAGCCGTTCGCGGCGGTCGTCGACAGCCCCGCCCAGTGGCTTTTCGACCGCACCGCGATGGGGCAGGACACCGCCGCCGGGCACCACCTGGCCGTGTCGATCAGCGGCGCCCGCGACGAGGTCCGGGCGGGCCGCGACGAGCTGGCCGGCGGCATCGTCGCGGAGCTCGCCGCGCTCCTGCCGGCGGCGCGGGACGCCGAGGTCGTGCGGTCGGCGGTGGTGAAGGAGCCGGAGGCGACGTTCCAGCAGGGACCCGGGCAGGCGGCGCGCCGGCCCGGCCCCCGCACCCCCCTGCCGGGCGTCGCCCTGGCGGGCGCGTGGACCGCCACGGGCTGGCCCGCCACCATGGAGGGCGCGGTCCGCAGCGGCGTGGCCGCGATCCGCACGCTCCTTCCGTCCTGACGGCCCCCGGGCCGGCCGTGGGCCGGCGACGCCGGCGGGCGCGCTTGTTACGCTCATCCGGCCCGGAGACCGGTGCCACGTTGAGAAGCCCGCCGCCCATCCGTTCGTCGTGGGTCCCGCCGGGGAGCGTGCCCGCGCGCCTCGCCGCACGCACGCGGGCGCTGGCCCCCCACCTCGGGGCGGCCGCGACACGGGCCGCGGCCGCCGGCACGCGGGTGCGGCGGATGGCCGCCGCCGTGGGGTCGGGCCGCCGGGAGCTCGCGATCGCCCTGTCCGCGTACGGCGTGTACGCCCTGGTGAAGGGGCTGTTCGCCGGGTCCCTCGCGGAGGGCGTCGCGAACGCGCGCGGCGTGATCGACGCGGAGCGGGCGCTCGGCATCCTGGTGGAGGACGACGCGCAGCGGGCCTTCGTCGAGCACGGCCTCGGGATGGCGTTCTGGAACTGGTTCTACCTGGCGAGCCAGGTGGTGGTGCTGCCGGTCACCCTCATCCTGGTGTTCCTCCTCGCGCGGCACGCCTACGCCCACCTGCGCAACCTGGCGATCGCCGCATGGTGCGGCGGCCTCGTGTGGTACGGGCTGCAACCGGTCGCGCCGCCCCGCCACGTGGGGATCGGCATCGCCGACACCATCTCCACGCAGACGGCGTTCGACCTCGACGGCGGGTTCGCGCGCCTCTTCTACAACCCGGTCGCGGCGATGCCGAGCCTGCACGTGGGGATGGCGCCGGTCGTCGGCTGGGCGCTGTGGCGCCTCACGCCGTACGCCCTGACGCGCGCCCTCGGCGTCGCCTACCCTCTCCTCGTGTCACTCACCGTCGTCGTGACGGGGAACCACTACCTGCTCGACATCGCCGGCGGGCTCGCCGTGGTGCTGGGCGCCGCCATCGTGTCGCGCATCCTGACCGGCCCCGCCGCCGCGCCGCGCGGCGCGGGACGCCGGGTCAGAGCCCTGCCGCGCCCGGTCCGCCGGCGGACGTGACGTCCGCGTCGCGGGCCCGCACCGTCTCGACCGTGTGGACGAGGCCGTGGGGCCGGCCGACGCCGACGAAGCTGAAGCTCGCCTCCTCGGCCTCGCTGCCCGCGGTGTCGAAGTCGACGGTGCCGACGCCGAGGAGCCGATCCAGCAGGGTCTGCCGGGTGTTCAGGTTCTGGACCCGGTCGAGGTGCGTGGACTGGTCGGCGCGGCGCAGGATGCCGCGGCGGATGTGCAGGCGGCGCGACGTGATCGTGTAGGTCACGGCACGGCGGCGCACCGCATCGACGAGCACGACGAGGGCGGCGAGGGCGAAGGAGATGAGGATCCACTGCCAGTACTCGAGGCCCGTGCCACGGTCGTTCGCGCGCAGCAGGCCGGCGATCGCCACGGGCACGAACGCGAGGCCGCCCCACACGATGTAGTAGCCGAGGTGCGCGCGCCACGAGGGGTGGCCGCGCCACACGACGGTCTCGCCCTGCAGCAGCTCCATGCGCGGACCCTAACGGGTGAGGTGGCGGGGGGAAACCGGCTGCGCGACGCGCCCGCGGGGCCGCGGTCGCGCGGGTCGGGCACCTACTCGTGCGCGTGCCGCTCGGCGAAGTCGCGGATCATGGCGGCGAACACCCCGGCGCGCGCGGGCGTCACCGGTCCGAAGTGGTCGGTGCACGGGGACACCGCCAGCTCGGCGTTCGGAAGCGCGCGGTAGAGCGACAGCGCGAGGTCGAGACCGATCAGCGCGTCCCGGTCCCCGGTGAACACCAGCGTCGGCACCTCGATGCGGCGCAGGTCGTCCGGTGTGAGCCCCGCGTAGCCCAGCCACATCGGCGCCGTCTGCTCCACCAGGGCACGCCACTGGCGCTCCCCGCCGGGGTGCATCGCCTTCACGTGGTCCGCGAACTCCCCGAGGGTCGCGTCGAGCCGGGCGAGGTCGGGGACGCCCGCGTCGTCCGCCCCGAGGAACGCCCGCCAGACCTCCCGCAGGCCGCTCGCGGCGAACTCGGGGTACGCCCCGCCGACGATCAGCGCGCCCGCCGCGCGCGGGTGTCGCGCCCCGATCTCCAGCGCGACCTGGCCGCCGTCGCTGTAGCCGCCGACCACTGGGCGGTCGAGCCCGAGCGCCGCGATGAGCCCCGTGACGTCGTCGGCGAGACGGCGGTAGGAGAGCCCCCCGCTCGGGTTCGTCGAACGCCCATGCCCCCGGCTGTCCGGCGTGACGACCCGGAGACCCTCGACGAGGGCGGGCAGGAGGGGCTCGTACATCGCGCTCGACACCAACCCCCCGTGGATGAGCACCAGGGGCGGGCCGGCGCCGCGCTCCTCGACGTGGAGCGCCGCCCCGTTCACCTCGACGACGCGGCCGCCGGCGCCCGGCGCCCCCGCCGTCGCAGAGATCCCGGTCAACGTGGTCCTCCCTTCCGCGCTCATGGTCGACGCTAGCGCGAGTCGCGCGCCGAAGGGGCGTGGGGGTCTCCAGGGCGCGCATCGTCCTGATGGAGGTCGTTGGCGGGTCGCG
>JBFLWO010000171.1:0-5356 GCA_040757755.1 Actinomycetota bacterium | reverse complement strand
CCACAGCGATCCGGCGCCCCGCACCGTGATGCGCACGGAACGAAGGGGCCGGGGACGCAGCACGCGATTCACCGATGAGAGACCCGGCGGAGGGAAGAGCCGGGGAACCCGGAGGGGCGAGGTCTCTCATCGATCCACGCCGCCCATGACGTTGTCCAGGCTGCCGATCATGGTGATGAGGTCGGCGAGGTAGGCGCCGCGGGCCATGGGGCGCAGCGCCTGGAGGTTGACGAAGGAGGGGTCGCGGATGTGGCAGCGCCGCGGCTTGGGGGTGCCGTCGCTCACGAGGTAGCAGCCGAGCTCGCCGCGGGGGCTCTCCACCGGGACGTACACCTCGCCTTCCGGCACGGTGAACCCTTCGGTGACGAGCTTGAAGTGGTGGATGAGCGCCTCCATGGAGTGCGCGAGCTCGCTGCGCGGCGGCAGCACCACCTTGCGGTCGTCGGCGATGTGGCGGCCTTCCGGCATGCCGTCGAGGGCCTGCTCGATGATGCGGCAGCTCTCGCGCATCTCCCGGATGCGGACGGTGTACCGGTCGTAGGCGTCGCCGACGGTGCCGGTGGGGACGGCGAAGTCGAAGTGCTCGTAGCCGGAGTACGGCTGGGCCTTGCGCAGGTCGTGCTCCACGCCGGCGGCGCGCAGGGCGGGGCCGCTGACGCCGAGGCCGATGAGCTGGTCGGCGGGCAGGATCCCGATGTTCTTGGTGCGCTCCAGCCAGATCGCGTTCTGGGAGAGGAGGCCCTCGTACTCGTCGATGCGGTGCGGCATGTCCCGGATGAAGCCGCGCAGCAGCTTCTCGAACCCGTGGGGCATGTCGTCGGCGCAGCCGCCCACCTGGAAGTAGCGGTTGTTCATCCGCTCGCCGGAGATCATCTCGAACAGGTCGAGGGCCCGGTCGCGCTCCCGGTAGGCGTAGAAGAAGACGGTGATGGCGCCGAGCTCGAGGCCGCTGGTGCCGAGCCACACGAGGTGGCTGGTGATGCGGTTGAGCTCGCTGACGAGGACCCGCAGGTACTGGGCCCGCGACGGGATCTCCATCCCGAGGAGCTTCTCCACCGCCATGGTGTAGGAGTGGATGTTGAAGAAGGGCGCCAGGTAGTCCATCCGCGTGACCAGCGTGATGCCCTGCCAGTACGTCTTGTTCTCGGTCTGCTTCTCGATGCCGGTGTGCAGGTAGCCGATCACGGGGTGCAGGTCGCGGATGACCTCGCCGTCGAGCTGCGTGATGAGGCGCAGCACGCCGTGGGTGGAGGGGTGCTGCGGGCCGAGGTTGATGACCATCGGCTCGCGGGAGCCGGGGATGTCGGGCTCCGCCTCGGCGGCCTTGGTGCGGGCGAGGGCCTCCTCCGGGGTGGAGGCCTCGACCATGAGGATGGCCCGCTCCGTGTCGGTGAGGGCCCGGCCTTCGCGGCGGGCGGCCTCCATCGCCTCGCGCGCTTCGGCGGCCAGCGGGAAGCCGGTCTGGGGGGTGGTGCTCATCGTGGGCTACACCGCGTCCGAGAACTCGACCTCTTCCCCGCCGACGGGGTAGTCGCGCCGCAGCGGGTGACCGACCCAGTCGAGGGGCATGAGGATGCGGGTGAGGTCCGGGTGGCCCCGGAACCGTACGCCGAACAGGTCGAAGACCTCGCGCTCGAGCCAGTCGGCGGTGGGCCACACGCCGGCGACCGAGTCGATCTGCGGGTCGTCGGCCCCGGCCCAGGCGCGCAGCCGCAGGCGCGCCCCGGTCTCCATGGAGAACAGGTGGTAGGCGACGCGGAACCGGCCGGGCGTCTCGGGGAAGTCCGCGCAGCTGACGTCGGACAGGAAGTTGAACGCGAGCGGCGGGGCCGCGAGGAACCGCGCGACGTCGACGATGCGGTCGGGCTCCACCTCGATGGTGAGCTCTCCCCGGTGCTCGATCTCGTCGATCGTGGCGCCGGGGACGGCGGCCTCGATGAGCCCCCGGACCTCGCTCACGCGGCGTCCTTCCGGCCGGCCGCGCGCAGCTCGCCGGAGGAGGGCTGCCCGCGGTGGCCGATCTTGTGCTGCAGCAGCATGATGCCCTCGATGAGCGCCTCGGGGCGCGGCGGGCAGCCGGGGACGTAGACGTCGACGGGGACGACCTTGTCGACGCCCTGGACGACGGCGTAGTTGTTGAAGACCCCGCCGGTGGAGGAGCAGGCGCCCATGGCGATGACCCATTTCGGCTCGGGCATCTGGTCGTAGATGTGGCGCAGCACGGGGGCCATCTTCTGCGACACGCGGCCGGAGACGATGAGGAGGTCCGACTGGCGGGGGGTGGCGCGGAACACCTCGGCGCCGAAGCGGGCGATGTCGTAGCGCGGGGTGGCCGTGTGCATCATCTCGATCGCGCAGCAGGCGAGGCCGAAGGTGGCCGGCCAGATCGAGGAGGAGCGGGCCCATGCGATCGCCTTCTCGACCGTGGTGGTGAGGATGCCCTTCTCGGCCTCCTGGATCTCCAGGTCGCGGAGGTCCTTGTCGATGTCGGGGTCGGTGCGCGGCGCGCGCTCGGCGGGCGCGCCGGGCGGTGGGATCAGCGCCATTCCAGTGCCCCTCTGCGCCAGATGTAGCCGAGGGCCGCGCCGAGGATGCCCGTGAAGACGAGCAGCTCGACGACGGCGGCGGTGCCGACGTCGCGCAGCACCACGGCGAGCGGGTAGAAGAACGCGAGCTCGATGTCGAACACGATGAAGAGCATCGCGGTGAGGTAGAAGTCGATCGAGAACCGCGGCCGCGACGGGCGGGTGGTGAGGATGCCGCTCTCGTAGGGGAGCCCCTTGATGGTGCTGGGCTTGCGCGGCCCCACCATGCTGAGCCCCAGGATGGCGCCGCCGACCGCCAGGCCGGCGAGCATGTAGATGAGGATCGGCAGGTAGTCGCGCAGGTTCACAGCGGGGCTCCTCGCCCGTCGAGAACGGAAAAAATCACAGACTTCGTGACACGCTAGCAGCGGGTCTGCACGGTCGCATCATCGTGACGATCCGTGCATTCCAAGCGGGGATTCGGCCTCCGGACCCCCCTCCCACGGGGTGGTCATCGGCACAAGGTCCGGCGAAATTGCTCCGCTCGGCATCGCGGGTCGGGGTCATGCCCCGGCGGCCACCCGCCGATCCTCCGAAATGATGCCTCCGTCACCCGTGTCGTCGCCGCCTGCGGCCGCCGTCGCCGCCCCGCCCCGCGCGCAGCTCGCCACGCCCCTCGTGGCGCGCGCCGCGGCTGCGGCCGCCCTGACCCCGCTCCTGGGCTACTGGGTGCCCGTGCGCCTGTTCGAGTACCTGGTGGAGTCGACGGCGCTGATGGGGGCGATGGCCGCCGTGTTCCTGCTGATCCCGTCGATGATCGCGGGGGCGTGGCTGGCGGTGGTGGCGGGGATGCGGGCGGGGCGCCCGGTGGGGGCGGCGGCGCCGCTCGTGCCGGCGATCGAGGAGCTCCTTGCGGCGCTCCTCGGCCTGGTGGCGCCGAACCTTCCGATGTGGTTCGGGGTCGCCCCGTCGGAGGGGGTCGCGCAGCCGCTCGTGATCCAGGCGATCGCCGTGCTCCTGGCGCTTCTGGTGATGGGCGGCGTGCTGGGCGACTCGCGTCTTCTGCCGCCGATCCAGGTGGGGCCGATCCGTCCGCCGCGGGAGCTGACGGTGCGCGCGATGGTGGCGGCGTTGATGCCGACGGCGCTCCTGTCGGCGCTCCTGCCGGTGGTGCTGGTGAGCAGTGACCTGGTGGCGCTCCTGGAGGGGGACACGTCGAGCCTGGAGCGGCGGATCCTGGTGGCGTGGACGTCGGCGACGCTTCTCGGCGTGGCGATCGGGATGGGGGCGTGGCGGGACGGGCGGCCGCCGTTCCTGGAGAGGCCGGAGCAGGTGGTGATCGCCGCGGCGGGGATGGCGCTGGCGGTGGCGGCGTGGTTCCTGGGCGGGGGGCTGGGTGCGCAGCCGGTGGTGTTCCTGCTGCAGCCGGTGACGATCTTCGTGGCGACGGTGGTGCTGGGGACGCGGCGGGACCGGCGGCACGCGGAGCTTTTCGGGACGCGGTCGGCGGCGGCGCGTCACGACGAGGCGCTGCTGGTGCCGCCGGGCGGGGCGATCCCCCTGGGCACGCGCGAGCTGGTGCACGTGGACGCGGCGACGGGCGCGCGGGAGGTGCGGGTGGAGGCGCGGTGGCTCGTGCCGCGGGCGATGGCGCTGGTGGCGGACGAGTACCGGGGCCGCAGCCGCCTGGTGGTGCGCAGGGAGACGGACCGGGAGGTGTTGATGTCGCGTCCCGCGCCGTTCCCGGCGGCCGTGCGGGTGGTGGCGGTGGCGTCGCCGCCTGCCGCGCCGGATGCGCCGCCGCCGCGGCCACGCACGGAGGTCACGGTCCGGCTGGTGCGTCCGGACTGACCCTTCTCCGGCCGGCCGGCCCGGGAGGTGCGCGAGTCGTGACAGGCGGGTGCGCGAGCCGGCGCACCCTGCGCGCATCGCATGTGCGGCGCATGACCTAATGTGCTCCGCATGTTACGGTCGGCGGCGTGGAGACCCGGATGATCCAGATCCGCAACGTGCCGGAGCCGGTGCACCGCCGGTTGAAGGCGCTGGCCGCGGAAGCGGGGATGACGTTGTCGGACTACCTGTTGCACGAGGTGGTGGCCGTGGCGGCGCTGCCGAGCATCGAGGAGCTGAACGCGCGCATCTCCCGGCGGGAGCCGGTCGGCGACCTCGGTGAGGCGCCGGCGCAGGTCATCCGGCGGATCCGCGACGCGGCCGGGTGATCGTCCTGGACGCCTCCGCCGCGGTGGACTACCTCCTCGACTCGGGCGAGCGGGGACGGTGGGTTCGCGACCGCGTGACCGGCGCGCGGGCCGTCCACGCCCCGGCGCTGATCGACGTGGAGGTCGTCTCGGCCCTGCGTCGCCTGCGGACCGGGAGGGACGTGTCGCCGTCGCGGGCGGCCGACGCGCTGGTGGATTTCCTGGCGCTGCGCATCAGGCGCTGGCCGCACACCCCGCTGGTCCCGAGGCTGTGGGAGCTCGCGGACGTGCTGTCGCCGCACGACGCGGCCTACGTCGCCCTGGCCGAGGCTCTCGACGTCCCCCTGGTCACGGCCGACCCGGCGCTCGCCCGGCCCGGCCACAACGCGCACGTGGAGGTCGCCCCCGGCTGATCCCGCAATGGCCGGAGCGATGGGCTTCAGGGGTGCGAGCCCACTCGCGAGCGGCGTGAGGAGGTTCGGGTGTTCGAGTCCACTCGCGAGCGGTGGGGAGGGTTCGGGGGGTGCGAGCCCGCGCGTCGCGATTCAGCGATGCGCGGGCGGCAGCAGGGAGCGCCGGGAACGTCGCCGGGGAAGTGGCGACCCGATTCCCACCCCCGAGAGTCCGGGATCA
>JBFLWO010000170.1:0-5387 GCA_040757755.1 Actinomycetota bacterium | reverse complement strand
CAGCCCGCCCAGCCGCTAGGGTGCCCCGCATGGCCGAGAACGAGAAGCCCCAGGTCGACGTCCCGGTGGGGCAGTCGCCGTCGTACGAGCTGGAGATCGAGGACATCACGGTGGGGGATGGCGCGGAGGCCGTCGCCGGGAACATCGTCGAGGTCCACTACGTGGGTGTGTCGTGGTCGACGGGCCGGCAGTTCGACGCGTCCTGGGACCGCGGCGAGACGTTCCGCTTCGGTCTGGGGAAGGGGCAGGTCATCCCGGGCTGGGACCAGGGTGTCGCGGGGATGAGGGTCGGGGGGCGCCGCCGCCTCACGATCCCGCCGCGGCTCGCGTACGGCAAGCGCGGCGCCGGCGGCGTCATCGGTCCCGACGAGACGCTCGTCTTCGTCGTGGACCTCATCGGCGTCCGCTGACTCCGCGGGGGCGGGCGGCGGCGGGGACCATCTCGCCGTGAGCGGCGGGCTCGTGATGCGTCCCCTCACGGGGGCGGACTTCCACGAGGCGCGCGCCGTCGCCGACGCGTGGTTCGGCCGGCCGGTGGGGCTCACGATGCACCGGCTCTTCTTCGAGGAGCTCGGCCCGTGCGGCGTGCGGGCCGCCCCCGCGGGGCAGCCCGGCCGGATGGTGGGGGTGCTCCTCGGCTTCCGCGGCGAGGCGGAGCCGGACCTCGCCTACATCCACTTCCACATGGTGGACCCCGCGATGCGCGGCCGCGGCGTCGGCCGGGCCCTGTACGAGGAGTTCGGCGCGCGGATGCACGCCCGCGGCTGCCGCCGCGTGCGCGCCCTCGCCGCCCCGACGAACGCCACGTCCCTGCGGTTCCACGAGGCGCTCGGCTTCACCGGCGCGTTTCGCAGCGGGTACGTCGGCCCCGGGCAGGACCGGGTCGTGTTCGAACGCGCCCTCCCGTTCCGCGACGCCTGACCACGATCCGGGTCGTGCGGCGGGCCGTCGCGGGCTACCGTCGGTGCGAGTGGACGCCCCCGCGATCCAGGCCGCCGGCCTGACCAAGGTCTTCCGGTCCGGGGTGGTGGGCCTCGACGGCGTCGACCTCGCCGTCGGCCGCGGCGAGAGGCTCGGGTTCCTCGGGCCGAACGGCGCCGGCAAGACCACGTTCATCCGCCTCGCGCTCGGGCTTCTGCGCCCCACCGCCGGCGCGGTGCGGCTCATGGGGCGCGACGTCGCGGGGGACCGGCTCGCCGCCCTCGCCGAGGCCGGGTACCTGCCCGGCGACCTCGGCCTCGTCCGCGGCCTCACCGGGCGGCGCACCCTGGAGGAGCTCGGGCGCCTCCACCCGCGTCCCCCCGTCCTGCGCGACGAGCTTCTGCGCGTGTTCGACCTGGACGACGCGGTGCTTCGCCGCCGGATCCGCGACTACTCCCGCGGCATGCGGCAGAAGCTCGGCCTCGTCCTGGCCCTGCAGCACGACCCGCCGCTCGTCGTCCTCGACGAGCCCACCTCCGGCCTCGACCCGGTGATGCAGGGGCGGCTCCTGGAGTGGCTGGAGGGGCGCGCCCGCGCGGGGCGCACCGTGTTCTTCTCCAGCCACGTCCTCGCGGAGGTGGAGGAGCTGTGCGACCGGGTCGCGATGGTGCGCCAGGGGCGGCTGCTTCTCGTGCGGTCCGTGGAGGAGATCCGCGGCGCACGGGTGCGCAGCGTGGAGGTGTCGTTCGCGGCCCCCGTCGACCCTGAGGCGTACCGCGTCGACGGCATCGGCTCCCGCGTCGAGGTGGCGGGCGCGACCCACCGGTTCACGTTCCGCGGCGACCCGGCGCCGCTCCTCGCCGCCCTCGGCAGGCTCGACGTGCGCGACGTCGCGATCCAGCAGGCCCGCCTGGAGGACGTGTTCCGCGCCCTCTACGCCGAGGAGGAGGCGGAGGTGCCGGCGTGAGGGTGATCCTTCGCCTCACGCTTGTGCGGGCGTGGCGGCGGGCCGCCGCCCTCGGCCTCGCGTTCCTCCTGTTCGAGCTTCTCGTCGGCATGTCGTACGCGTCGGTCGACGAGAATGAGCTGCGCCGCCTCGTCGAGTCGCTGCCCCCCGCGATCCGTGCGTTCGCGGCGGGCTCGGACATCGCGAGCCCGTGGGGGTACGTCGGCACCGGGTTCCTGCACCCGGTCGCGCTGTCGATCCAGGCGACGCTGGTCGTGTCGGTCGCCGCGATGGCGGCCCGCGACGTGGAGGACGGGGTCGCGGAGGTGATCCTCGCCCGCCCCCTGGCGCGGTGGAGGTGGCTCGCCGCCCAGGGACTCGCCCTGCTCGTCCTGCTGGCGGGGGTGGCGACCGCGGGGTTCGCGGGCTCCGCGATCGCGGTGGCGGCGGTGGACGACCTGGCCTCGGTGTCGTTTCGCGGGCTGGCCCTGGCGGTGGCGACGGGGGCGCTTCTGCAGCTCACCGCCGCGGCGGTGACGATGGTGGCGGCCGCCCTGTCGCGCACCGCGGGCCGCGCCGTCGGCTGGGGCGCCGGCTTCGTGCTGGTGAGCTACGCGATCAACTACCTGGCGCAGCTGTGGACGCCGATCGAGCGGCTCGGGTGGCTGTCGGTGTTCGACCGCTTCCGCCCCGCCGGGATCCTGCGCGACGTCGCCGTGCCGGGCGTGGACGTGCTGGTGCTCGCGGGCGTCGCCGTGGTCGCCGCGGTGGCGGCCCTGTGGCTGACCGACCGGCGCGAGGTCGCCCCGTAGCCGCCGCCCCGGTCCGGGCGTAACCTCCCGCGCACAGGAGGGCTCCCCCCGGGAGGGCCGGCCGTGTCGCACGCCCCCGTCTGGACCGCGGTCTGCCGCCTCGACGAGATCGTCGTGGGGCGCGGCGTGGTGCGGCACGTGAACGGGGCGGAGGTGGCCCTGATGCGGGACGGCGACGCGGTGCACGCCGTGTCGAACCTGTGCCCGCACCGCGGCGGGCAGCTCGGCGACGGGTCCGTCGATGCGGGGCGGGTCGTCTGCCCGCTTCACTCCTGGGACTTCGACCTGGCGACGGGGATCTCCCCGTACGACCCGCGCGACACGATCCCGGTGTACGGCTGCCGCGTGCGCGACGGGGTCGTGGAGGTGGACGCCGCCACGGTGCCGGCCGCGCCGCCGCGACCGTCCGGGTACCTGTCGGCGTGGGCGCGGCGCGGGGCGCACGACCGCGGCATGTACGAGGTGCATCACCTCGCCGCGGGGGACGGCCCCGCCGTCGAGGCGATGGGGTCGCTGCGGCGCGACCCGGGCGCTCCGCCGGAGGCGCGTCCCGGCCTGGGGAGCCTCGTGTTCCGCCCCGCCCAGCTCGACCGGATGCCCCTCCTCGGGGACGAGCCGGTCGACACGGCGGTGACCCTCGGCTCCCGGGCGGCGGTGCCGCTTCGCATCGACATCCCGATCTTCGTGAGCCACATGAGCTACGGCGCCCTGAGCCCCGAGGCGAAGGAGGCGCTGGCCCGCGGGGCGTCGGCGGCGGGGACGGCGATCGCGAGCGGGGAGGGGGGCGCGCATCCGCGGGAGCGGGCGCACGCCGCCCGGTACGTCTTCGAGATGGCGTCCGGCTACTTCGGGTGGACGGAGGAGAACGTCCGGGCGGCCGACGCGATCGAGGTGAAGATCGGGCAGGGGGCGAAGCCCGGCATGGGCGGCACGCTGCCCGCCGGGAAGGTCACCCCGGAGATCGCGGCGGTGCGCGGCGTGCCGCCCGGCGCCGCGGTGCACTCCCCCGCCCGCTTCCCGGACATCGACTCGGTCGACGCGCTTCGCCGTCGCGTCGACGAGATCCGCGCGGTGACCGGCGGCCGGCCCGTGGGCGTGAAGCTCGCCGCCGGCCACGTGGAGCGTGACGTCGCCGCCGCCCTGGAGGCCGGGGCGGACTGGATCACCGTCGACGGGCTGGGCGGCGGCACCGGCGCCGCGCCCCTCCACGTGAAGGACCACGTCGGGCTGCCGTCCCCGTTCGCCGTGCACCGGGCGCGGCGGTTCCTCGACGCGCAGGGGGTGACGGACGTGCAGCTCGTCGCGACCGGGGGGTTTCGCACCCCGGACGAGATGGCGAAGGCCCTCGCCCTGGGCGCCGACGCCGTCGCGCTCGCCACCGCGAGCCTCATGGCGATCGGCTGCCAGCAGTACCGCGCCTGCCACGCCGGCACCTGCCCCGTCGGCATCGCCACCCAGGACCCGCGGTTGCGCGGCCGCCTGGACGTGGCGGAGTCCGCGCGGCGTCTCACCGCGTTCCTTCGCGGCGCCACCGCCCAGATCGTGGACTACGCCCGGATCTGCGGCCGCTCCCGGGTGGGGGACCTGGGGCGGGAGGACCTCGCGAGCCTCGACGCGGACGTCGCCCGCGCGACGGGGCTCGACTGGGTGCTGTGATCGGGCCGCTGCCGCGCGGCTATGCGGCGACGCGGGAGGCCCTGCACCGGCTCGCGGTGTACGTCGTGTCGCCCGCGCGGCGCCTGGTGAACGGCGAGATCACCCTGGTCGCCACGCCCGGCGGCTTCGGCACGCCGCCGTTCGGCGACCCCGCCCGGCGGGTGCGTGTCGACGGAGCCGACATCGTGGTGGAGCTCGGTGAGGTGGAGGCGCGCCAGCCGGTCACCTCGCTCGCCGCCGCGGCGGCCCTCGCGGGGATCGCGCCGGACGTGGGGCAGGAGGAGCTGTTCGACGTCCCGCTGCACGGCGACCTCGACGCCCCCCTGGGGGTCGATCCGGCCGCGGTCGCGGCGTTCGCCGGCTGGTGCGCCTTCGCGTTCGACGTGCTGGGGGAGGTCCGCCGGGAGGCGCGTCCGGAGGACGTCGCCGGCGACGTCCTCATGTGGCCCGAGCACTTCGACGTGGCGGTGGAGATGGGCTCCGAGGCCGCCGGCCTGCGCGGCACCTACGGCGCGTCGCCCGGCGACGCCGCGAGCGCCGAGCCGTACCTGTATGTGACCGTCTGGGCGGGCCCGCCGGACGATGCGTTCTGGAACGCGGAGGGCTTCCGCGGCGCGTGGCGTCGCCATGGGGAGCTGCTCGCCTCCGGGGATCCGCGCGCCGCAGCCCTCGCCTTCTTCCGGTCCGCGCGACGGAGGGTGCTGGGCTACTGAGCCGTGACGGTTCTCACCCTCAAGTAGAGGGTTAGCGAAGTCGCACGCGGCGGGTGGTGGTCCGGCCCGCCTGCGTCACGCGCAGGGTCAGCGTGACGCCGCGTAGCCGCCGCATCGCGCTGCGGATTGCTGCGGGGACGCGCAGGGTGATCGTCACGGTTCCGGCCCGCCGCGCCGTCGCCGTCCCCCGGGCGACGAGGACCGGGGCGCCGCGCCGTCCGAGTCGCGCCGCCGGCACGGTCGCCGTGAACGTCACCTTGCCGGCCGCCGTGACGCGGATCGGGAGCCGGGCGCCCGCCGGCGCGGCGAGGGCCTTCGCCGCGATCCCCGCGGAGGCCG
>JBFLWO010000169.1:0-5393 GCA_040757755.1 Actinomycetota bacterium | reverse complement strand
CCGGGCGGGGCGCGAGGAGCGCCTCCCCCTCGTCGCGCACCTCGACGAGCTGCGCCGCCGCATCATGGTGTCGCTCGCCGCGCTCGTCGTCGCGTTCATCGCCCTCTACATCGTGCGCGACTGGCTCATCGACGTGCTCGCCCGGCCCCTGCCCGCCGAGTACGAGTCGAAGATCGCCACGTTCTCCCCCACGGAGCCGTTCTTCACCACCATCAAGGTGGTGTTCTGGGCGTCGATCCTCGCCGCTCTCCCCGTCTGGCTCTACCAGGTGTACGCGTTCATCGTGCCGGCCGTCAGCGACCAGTCCCGCAAGGTGTCCCTCTCCGTCGTCGGCGGCCTGTCCGGCCTGTTCGTCGGCGGCGTCGCCTTCGGCTACTTCGTGGTGCTGCCCGTCGCCCTGCGGTTCCTGCTCGGGTTCGGTGACGACACCTTCAACGTGCAGCTGCGCGCATCCGACCACTTCGGCTTCGTCACCACGATGCTGCTCGCCTCCGGGCTGCTCTTCGAGGTGCCCGTCGCGATGCTCGCCTTCGCGCGCCTCGGCCTCGTCACCGCCCGCATCTACCGGCAGCAGTGGCGCGTCGCCCTCGTCGTCATCGCCGTGTTCGCCGCGCTCCTGCCCGGCGGCGACCCCGTCAGCATGTTCCTGCTCATGGTGCCCCAGGTGATCCTCTACATCCTCGGGATCTGGCTCGCGTCCGTGTTCGGCGGGCCGCCCGTGTGGGAGAAGTCCACGTGGAGCGCCGACGAGGAGCCCGGCGCCACCGCCTGACCCTCCCGCCGCGCGTCACGGGTCGTCGCGCAGCTTGTGGCCCGTGAGGGCCAGGAACACGTCCTCCAGCGTCGCCCGGCGCACCGCGGTCACCTCGTGCGGCACCCCCGACTCCGCGGCCGCCACCCGCAGCGCCTCCGCGTCGTCGGCGAACACGAGAAGCAGGTCCTCCGCCCGCTGGTGGCTGTGCACGCCGTCCCCCAGGTGCGCCAGGAGTCGCGCCAGGTCCTGCTCGGCGACGCGCGCCTCCAGCACCTCACGGCCCACCTCCCCCACCACCAGGGCCTCCGGCGCCCCCTCCCGCACGATCCGCCCGTGGTCCATGATCACGAGCCGGTCGCACAGCCGCGCCGCCTCGTCCATGTAGTGCGTCGTCAGCACCAGGGTCGCGCCGCCCGCCCGCAGGGCCCGCAGCCGCTCCCACACCAGCCGGCGGGCCTGCGGGTCGAGCCCCGTCGTGGGCTCGTCCAGGAGCACCACCTCCGGGTCGTTCACCAGCGCCCGGGCGATCTGCAGCCGCCGGCGCATCCCCCCCGACAGCCGCTCCACCCGCTCCCCCGCCCGCTCGTCCAGCCGCACGAAGCGCAGAAGCTCGTCCGCCCGCGCCGCCGCCCGCCGCCGCGGGATGTCGAAGTACCGGGCGTACACCAGGAGGTTCTCCCGCACGGAGAGCTCCAGATCCAGGTTCTGGTCCTGGGCGACGACCCCCAGCCGGCGCTTCACCTCCCGCGGCGTGCGGTCCGGGTCCATCCCCAGGACCTCCAGGCGCCCCGCGTCGCGGCGCGACAGGCACGCCAGCATCCGCATCGTCGTCGTCTTCCCCGCCCCGTTCGGACCGAGGAACCCGAAGCACTCCCCCGCGTGGATCTGGAAGTCCACGCCGTCGACGGCGCGGAACGCGCCGTACGACTTCACCAGCCGCTCGGCGACGACGACGGGCGACCCCGCCGGCCGGCGCCCCGCGGCGGTCAGCGCCCCGCCGCCGCCTGCCGCCAGCCGAGGGCCGACAGGGTCAACGCCAGCCCGTCGTCCAGCGACACCGTCGGCTCCCACCCGAGGAGCTCCCGCGCCAGCGTGATGTCCGGCTGGCGGATCGTCGGGTCGTCCTGCGGCAGCGCCTCGAACACGATCTCCGAGGAGGACCCCACCGCCGCGCGGACCCGCTCCGCCAGCTCGAGGATCGTGTACTCCCCCGGGTTCCCGATGTTCACCGGGCCGTGGTAGTCGCTGCGGATCAGCCGCCACAGGCCGTCCACCAGGTCCGACACGTAGCAGAACGACCGGGTCTGGCCGCCGTCGCCGAACACCGTGAGCGGCTTGTCTGCCAGCGCCTGGCGCATGAACGTGGGGATCGCCCGCCCGTCGTTCGGCCGCATCCGCGGGCCGTACGTGTTGAAGATCCGCACGATGTGCGTGTCGACGCCCTGCTGGCGGTGGTACGCCATCGTGAGCGCCTCGGCGTAGCGCTTCGCCTCGTCGTACACGCCGCGCGGCCCGATCGGGTTCACGTGCCCCCAGTAGGTCTCCGGCTGCGGGTGCACCTGCGGGTCGCCGTACACCTCGCTGGTCGACGCGAGCAGGAACCGGGCGCGGTGCCGCTTCGCGAGGCCCAGGGCGTTGTGGGTGCCGTAGGAGCCGACCTTCAAGGTGTGGAGCGGCAGCCGCAGGTAGTCGATGGGGCTCGCCGGGGACGCGAGGTGGAACACGAAGTCCACCGGCTCCGGCACCTCCAGGTGCTCGATCATGTCGTGCTGCAGGAACACGAACGACGGCTGCCGGATGTGCTCGATGTTCTCGAGGGTTCCGGTGTCGAGGTTGTCGACGCAGATCACCCGGAGCCCCTCCGCGAGCAGGCGGTCGCAGAGGTGGGAGCCCAGGAAACCCGCGCCTCCGGTGACGAGGGCGGTGGCCATGCGCGGCAGGCTACCCGGCGCCGCCGCCATCCGGAAGCGGGGCACGCCGCCGGCGGTTCCGCAGCGACCGCGCGACCCTGCCCGCCTCGGCCAGCTCCCGCCGCGCCAGGAGCCGTGCGGCGACGGCGAACACGGCGGCGAACACCGCGACCTTCACCCCCAGGAGGGCCGCCGTCCGCAGCCCCGACCCGTCCCCGCTCGGCACGGCCTGGTCGAGCACGAGGGCGGCGCCCGTCGCGACGGCGGCGCACGCCACGAGCCTCACCTGCGGGCCGGCGAGCGTCCGCAGGGACAGGTCCGGCAGGCGCCGGCGCAGCTGCACGAGGGTGATGGTGGTGGTGACGTACACGGCGACGGCGCTGGCGAGCGCGAGCCCCGCCTGCTCCATGGGGCCGAGCAGCGCCAGGTCGAGCGCGATCGTGAGCGGCACCCCCACCGCCGTCGCGACCAGGATCGCGCGCGTGGCGCTCGCCGCAGCGAGGGTGCGGTTCACGAGGTAGCCGAGGAAGTTCGGCCAGATCGCCAGCCCGTAGAACAGGAGCGGGGCGGAGGTGTGCTCGACGCAGTCCGCGCCGCACTTGCCCCGCCCGAACGCCACCTGGGTGATCTCCTGCGGGTACAGGGCGATGAGCGCGGTCATCGGGGCGGCGACGAGCGCGAGGAGCCCCGCGGCCCGCGTGAACGCGGCGACCGCGTCGGCGTCCCGCCGCTTCGCCAGCATCCCCGCCACCACGGGAAAAAGCGGCGTGAGCAGGGGAAAGAGGAGCGCGGTGCGCGGCGCGGACCCCAGGGCGTTCGCGTAGCTCAACGCCGCCGTCCGTCCCTCGTCCAGCGTGTTCGCGAACAGCTTGTCGGTGAAGCCGTTGATCTGCTGCAGAAGCGACGCGCCGAGCACGGGGAGCGCCAGAAGCCAGGTGGCGCGCAGCCGCGGGTGGCGCAGGCGCGGCCGGGCCGCCGTGCCCCGCACCAGCCGCACGAGCTGCGGCAGCTGCAGCAGCACCTGCAGCACGGCGCCCGCGGACACGCCCCACGCGGCCGCCTCGATGCCGATGCTCCCCTGGCCCACGGCGATCGCCGAGATGATCGACAGGTTGAACACCACCCCCACGGCGGCGGGGCCCGCGAACCGCCCGTGGATCTGCAGCAGCGCGGTGGCGAGGGCGGAGAAGCCCTGCAGCATCGCGGCGGGCGCCATGATCCGCAGAAGCTCCACCGCGGCGTCGCCCCGGGCCCCGTCGAGGGCGAAGAGCCGCGCGAACGCCTCCGGCCACACGCCGATCGCGCCGGCGAGGGCGATGAGGACGATCCCCACCCAGCCCGCGATCGCGCCGGCGAGCGCCCACGCGCTGCGCTCCCCGTGCCCCTCCCGCTCCTGCTGGAAAGCCGGGATGACCAGGGTCACGAGCGTGTACAGCAGCACGGCGGCGACGGTGTTCACCAGGAACAGGGCGCTGACGAACGCGTCGGCGGCGCCGGTCGTGCCGTACGCGCCCGAGATCACGACCTCGCGGACGAACCCGAGGGCGCGCGACAGCAGCCCGAACACCGCGACGACCGCGGCGGCCCGCGCGAGGCGTCCCACGCTCACCGCGGCACCAGCCCGTAGAGGGTGCGGACGCCGGTCAGGACGAGGAGGCCGCGCACCGCCACGGCGGGGGTGTAGCGGCCGTCGGGGAACGACCACACCTGCCGCCCGGTGCGCGCGTCGAGGGCGAACGTGCGCCCCTCCCGCGGGCGGCGCGCCAGGGTCGCCGCGTACACGAGGTCCCCGATCACGGAGGGGGAGCCGGAGATGCGCTCACCCGCGTCGAACGCCCACCGCGGCCTCCCGGTGACGGCGTCGAGGGCGTAGAGGCGGCCGTCGTAGCACCCCACGTACACGGTGCGGCGCGACACGGCGGGGCTCGAATACACGAGGTCCGGCAGCACGCGCACCCAGCGGACCTCCCCGGTGGCGCGGTCGAGGCCCAACACCCGCCCGTTCACGTTCGCGACGAACACCCGCCCGTACGCGGCCGCCGCCCCGCCGTAGAAGCGTCCCGCGCCGCGGAACGCCCGCCCCGGGCTGGTCGTGCGCCACCGCAGGCGCCCGGTGGCGAGCGCGTACGCGCTGACGCGGCCACCGTAGTCGCCCACCACCACGAGGTCCCCGGACCGGGCGAGCCCCGCCTTCACGTCCCCCGCCGCGCGCGCCGCCCATGCCACCCGCCCGGAGCCGCGGTCCAGCCGCAGCACGCGCCCGTCCAGGGTCCCCACCAGCACGCCGTCGCCCGCGACGAGGGGGGAGGACTCGACCGACGACCCCACGCGGCGCCGCCACAGCGGCCGCCCCGTCGCCGCGTCCAATGCGTACACGACGCCGCGTGTCGTGGGCAGGTACGCCACCCCGTCCGCCAGCGCCGGCGACGCCGCCACCCGACCGGCCAGGCGCCGGCGCCACAGCACCCGCCCCGTGTCCGCGTCGAGCGCCAGGGCGCGCCCCGCGTTCGTCCCCACCACCACCCGGCCGTCCGCGACGACGGGCGGGAACTCCAGCAGCGACCCGGCGTCGTGCCGCCACGCCCGCCGGAACGGCGGGGCCACCGCGAGGCCCGGGGCGGCGCGCGTCCGCCCCGCGTCCAGGCCGTACTCCGGCCACGACGACGGCGGCTCCACCGGCGGCTCCACCGGCACGAAGCCCTCCGCCGACCCCTCCACGTTCCCGGAGT
>JBFLWO010000168.1:0-5400 GCA_040757755.1 Actinomycetota bacterium | reverse complement strand
GTCGCTCGGCGCCCTCCTCGACGGCGCGGGAACCGGCCCCGCCGGGCGCCGCGGCCGCCTGCGCGGGCGCGCGGGACACCCCATCGACGCCCGCCCCGCTGGTCCGCGGGCCGACGACCTCGCCGCCGTCGCGACCCTCCGCGCTGCCGCGGCGCGCCCGCAGCGGCCCGTGCGCGTCCACCCCGCCGACCTGCGCGAGCACGTGCGCGCCGGGCGCGAGGCGACCCTCGTCGTGCTCGTCCTCGACGCGAGCGGCTCGATGGGCGCCCGCCGGCGCATGCCTGCGGTGAAGGCCGCCGCGCTCGGCCTGCTGCTCGACGCCTACCAGCGCCGCGACCGCGTCGCGCTCGTCACATTCCGCGACGCGCGGGCCGAGCTCACCGTGCCCCCCGCCGGCGGCGTCGCCCACGCGGCCGCCGCGATCCGCGCCCTCCCCACCGGCGGCACCACCCCACTCGACGCGGGGCTCGACGCCGCCGCCGCCCTCGTCCGGCGCGAGCGGCGCCGCGAGCCGGGGCGCCGCGCGGTGGTCGTCGTCGTCACCGACGGGCGCACGAGCGGCGGCGCCGACGGCCTCGCCCGCGCCCGCGCCGCCGCCCGCCGCCTGGGGCGCACCGCCGACGCCGCCGTGGTCGTCGACGCCGAGCAGGGCCCCGTCCGCCTCGGCCTGGCCGCGCAGCTCGCCGAGGCCGCCGGCGCGCGCCTCACCCCCCTGGCCGCGCTCACCCCGACCGCAAGGAGGGCCGCATGAACACCCCGCCCGACGCCCCCGTCCGGCGCAAGCCCCGCGACCGGCCGCTCGTCATCGTCGTCACCGGCGACGGCAAGGGGAAGACCAGCTCGGCCACCGGGATGCTCCTGCGCTCGTGGGCGCGCGGCTACCGCTGCGGGGTCTTCCAGTTCGTCAAGTCGGCGAAGTGGAAGGTGGGCGAGCACGCCGCCGCCCGCGCCCTGGGCGGCATCGACTGGGAGAAGATGGGCGACGGCTGGTCGTGGATCAGCCGCGACCTGGAGCACTCCGCCGACCTGGCGCGCGCCGGCTGGGAGGGGATCAAGGGCTTCATCGCCGAGGAGCGCTACGAGTTCCTGCTCCTCGACGAGATCACCTACCCGATCAACTGGGGCTGGATCGACCTGGACGACGTCGTCGCGACGCTTCGCGACCGCCCCGGCTTCCAGCACGTCGTGCTCACCGGCCGCGGCGCCCCGCCGGCGCTCGTCGAGGCGGCGGACCTCGTCTCGGATGTGGTGAAGGTGAAGCACCCGATGGACGCGGGGATCCGTGCCCAGCAGGGGATCGAGTGGTAGACGTGCTCGTCGTGCCCGACGGGGCCAGCGAGCCGCTCGGCGCCGCGCCGACCAGCCTGGAGCAGGCCCGCACCCCGGGGCTCGACGCCGTCGCCGCGGCCGGGGCGGTCCGCCGTGTGCGCACCGTGCCCGACGGGCTTCCGGCGGGGAGCGAGACCTGCATCCCGACCCTCCTCGGCCGGCCGCCCGCCCGCGTGCCGGGGCGGGGGCGGATCGAGGCCGCGAGCGCGCGGATCGGCGTGAGGCCCGGGACAACGCCCTGGCGGGTCGATGTCCTCACCCCCGAGGGGGCGCCGGGGGACGTCGACCTCGTCGCCCGCGCCGCCGACCTTCTCGCCGCGCACGTGGAGGCCGTCCACCGCCTGCGCGGCCACCGCCTGCTCGCCGTCGCCGAGGGGTGGCCCGCACTTCCCGAGGTTGCGGGCGCGCACCTGGTGCTCTGGGAGGACGGGCCGGAGCCCGGGCCGGCGCTCATCGACGGCACCGTGGTCGTCTGCGGGCCGGGCGCGGCCGAGGGGGTGGCGCGCCTGCTCGGGCTCGAGGTGGTGCGCCCGCCGGGTGCGACCGGCGGCCTCGACGCCGATCTGGGGGCCAAGGCCGGCGCCGCCCTCGATGCCATCGCCGGCGGCGCGCGGCGCGTGGTGGTGCACGTGGGCGCCCCCGACGAGGCCGCCCACCGGCGCGACCCGGCCGCCAAGGTGGCGGCGCTCGAGGCGATCGACGCCGCGGTGATCGGCCCCCTCTGGGAGGCTGTCCGGGCACGCGGCGGGCGCCTCGCGGTCTGCCCCGACCATGGCGCGGACCCCTCGACCGGCGCCCACGACGGCTCCCCCGTGCCCGCGGCCTGCGCCGGGCAGGGGGTCGCGCCCGCCGGCCCCGGCCGCATGACCGAGCGCGCCGTCGCGGGTCTCCCGGCCGTTGCCGCCCCACCGGTCCCCGGCTGGGGGGCGCCGTGATCCCGCGCATCATCGTGGCCGGCACAAGCTCCGGCTGCGGCAAGACCACGGTGGCGAGCGGGCTTCTCGCGGCGCTCCGCGCTCGGGGGCGCGCCGTCCAGGGGTTCAAGGTCGGGCCCGACTTCATCGACCCCGGCTACCACGCGCTCGCGACCGGGCGGCCCGGACGCAACCTCGACGCGTTCCTCTCCGGCCCCGACCTCATCGCCCCGCTGTTCGCGCACGGCGCGGCCGGGGCCGAGATCGCGGTGATCGAGGGCGTGATGGGTCTCTTCGACGGCGTGTCCGGGCGTGGCGAGCTGGCCTCCACGGCGCACGTCGCGAAGCTCCTGCGCGCGCCGGTGCTCCTGGTGGTGGACGCGGCGGCGATGGCCCGCTCGGTCGCCGCGATCGTGCACGGCTACCGCGACCTCGACCGCGACGTGCCGGTGGCAGGGGTGGTGCTGAACCGCGTGGGGTCCGACTGGCACGAGGAGCTTCTGCGCGAGGCGCTCGCGCCGATCGGCCTGCCGGTGGTGGGGGCGCTCCGCCGCGATGATCGTGTCACCGTGCCCGAGCGCCACCTCGGGCTCGTGCCGGTCGCCGAGCGGGCGAGCCAGGCGCGGGCGGCGCTCGACGCCCTGGCGGCGCTCGTCGCCGAGCGGCTCGACCTCGACGCCGTCGAGGCGCTGGCGGCGGCCGCCCCGCCACTCGACGTGGAGCCCTGGTCGCCGGGGGAGGCGCGTCCGGCGCGCGCCGTGGTGGCGGTCGCCGGCGGGCCGGCGTTCGGCTTCCGCTATCAGGAGAACCTGGAGCTGCTGCGCGCGGCGGGCTCCGAGGTGGTCGACGTCGATCCCCTGGTCGATGAGGCGCTTCCCGCCGGGTGCGGCGCGCTCGTCCTTCCCGGCGGCTTCCCCGAGACCCACGCCGAGGGGCTCTCCGCGAACGCGGCGCTGCGCGCGCAGGTGGCCGCCTTCGCGCGGGCCGGGCGCCCCATGCTGGCCGAGTGCGGGGGCCTCCTCTACCTGTGCGCTGAGCTCGACGGGCTCCCGATGTGCGGGGTGCTGCCGGCGACCGGCGCGATGAGCGGGCGCCTCACGCTTGGGTACCGGGAGGCGACGGCGGCGACGGCGTCGGCCGTCTGGAGGGAGGGTGAGGCGGTGCGCGGCCACGAGTTCCATCACTCCGCCGTCACCCCGGTGGCGGGGGCCGCGCCGGCGTGGCGGCTGGAGGCGCGGGGGCGGTCGCGGGAGGAGGGGTTCGTGGCCGGCGGGGTGCACGCGAGCTACCTGCACACGCAGTGGGCGGCGACCCCCGCGGTGGCGGAGCGACTGGTGGAGGCGGCTGAATGAATGGGACGCTGATCGGGGTGGGGGTGGGGCCGGGCGACCCGGAGCTCGTGACGCGGACGGCGCTGCGCGCGCTTCGGCTGGCGGACCGGGTGTTCGTGCCGGTGGCGGAGGGCGGCGGCGAGTCGCGGGCCGAGGCGATCGTGGCGGCCCACGTCTCCCCGGGCCGGATCGAGCGGCTGGCGTTCGCGATGTCCGACGCCGACGCCCGCCCCGAGCTGTGGGACCGGGCGGGGGAGGCGATCCGGCGGGTGGTGGCCCGCCCTGGCACGGCGGCGTTCGCGACGATCGGCGACCCGAACGTGTACTCGACGTTCACGTACCTGGCGCACACGGTGCGGCGCCTGGTGCCGGGGCTGCGGGTGGAGACGATTCCCGGGGTGATGGCGATGCAGGAGCTTGCGTCCCGCGCCGGGGTGGTGCTGACGGAGGGCACCGAGCCGCTCGCGCTCGTCCCGTTCACGGCCGGGGAGGGGCGGCTGCGTGCGGCGCTCGCCGCCGGTGACACGGTCGTCTGTTACAAGGGCGGGCGGCGGCTGCCGCAGGTGCTCGCCGCGGTGGCCGAGGCGGGGCGCCTGGAGGACGCGGTGCTGGGCGTGGACCTGGGGCTTCCCGGCGAGCGGATCGTGCCGGCGGCCGAGGGGCTCGGTGATGAGCGCGCTCCCTACATGACGACGGTGGTGGTGCCGGCGCGGCGCGACGGCAGCCGCGGGGGGAAGCTGTGACCGCGCGGCGCGGCAAGGTCTGGTTCGTGGGGGCGGGGCCTGGGGCGGCCGACCTCATCACGCTGCGCGGCGCGCGCGTGCTGGGGGAGGCGGACGTGGTGGTGTGGGCGCGGAGCCTGGTGATGGAGGAGGTGCTCGCGCACGTGCGTCCGGGGGCGGAGGTGATCGCCTCCGACGACCGCACCTTGGAGGACGTGCGCGCCGTGTACGAGCGGGCGGCGGCGGAGGGCCTGGTGGTGGCGCGCGTCCACTCGGGGGACCCGGCGATCTACGGGGCGATACAGGAGCAGATCCGCGTGTGCGGGGAGCTGGGGCTGGACTTCGAGATCGTGCCGGGGGTGAGCGCGGTGGCGGCGGCGGCCGCGGCGCTGGGGCAGGAGCTGACGATCCCGGAGGGGTCGCAGTCGCTCATCCTCACGCGGCGGGCGACCCGCACGCCGATGCCCGCGAACGAGCGGGTGGCGGCGTTCGCCCGGCACGGCACGACGATGGTGCTGTTCCTGTCGGTGGGGCGGCCGCGGGAGCTTCAGGCGGAGCTGCTGGAGGGGGGCTACGCGCCGGACACGCCGTGTGCGGTCGTCTACCGGGCGACGTGGCCGGATGAGCTCACGATCCGGTGCCGGTTGGATGAGCTGGCGGCGCGGATCCGGGAGGCGGGGGTCACGCGGCAGGCGCTGGTGCTGGTGGGGCCGGCGCTGGTGGACACGGGGCGGCGGTCGCACCTGTACGACCCGGCGCACGGGCACCTGTTCCGGCGCCGTTCGCGGGACGATGCGGCCGCCTGAGCTTCGGGAGCCGGGCCTGCCGGCGAGCGCCCGCCGGGTGGCGACGGGGCTGCGCAAGGGGTGGACGACGGGGACGTGCGCGGCGGCGGCGGCGAAGGCGGCGTGCCTATTGCTGCGTGACGGGGTGGCGCCGGGGGAGGTGGAGGTGCCGCTGCCGCGTGGTTCTCAGCGTCCCCGCTTTGTTCCCGAGCGGTGCGAGCGGGTGGACGATGCCGCGGTGGCGGTGGTGGTGAAGGACGCGGGTGACGACCCGGATGTGACGCACGGGGCGCACCTGACGGCGACGGTGCGCCTTGTT
>JBFLWO010000167.1:0-5401 GCA_040757755.1 Actinomycetota bacterium | reverse complement strand
GGCGGGAGCCCCGGGCCTCAGGCCTCCCCAGGGAGGGGCGCCCCGAGGGGCGTCGCGGGGTGTGGACCGTGCCCGGCGGGGTGCGCCTCCTCCGGCTCGGCGCCCGGCACGTCGATGAAGCGCTCCGGGTAGCCGAACATCCCGTGCTCCGCGATGTCCAGGCCGCGCAGCTCGGCCTCCTCGGGGGCGCGCAGCCCCACGGTGCGGCGGATCACGCCGAACACGAGGAGCGACGCGGTGAAGCTGAAGCCCCCGATCGCCGCCCAGCCGAGGAGCTGCCAGCCGAGCTGGGACAGCGACCCGCCGTAGACGATGCCCTCCTGGCCGACGCCGAGGCTCGCGACCGCGGACGGCGTGGCGAGGAAGCCGGTGGAGAGCACGCCGATCGTGCCGCCCAGCCCGTGGCCGGCGATCGCGCCGATCGGGTCGTCGATCCTCAGGCGGTCGACGAGGAGGACGGTCGGCACCATGAGCACCCCCGCCACCAGGCCGATGACCGCGCCGCCCCACGGGGCGACGAACGCGCAGGGCCCCGCGATGGCACCGAGACCCGCGATGGCGCCGTTCCCCATCATCCCGATGTCGAGCGTGCCGAGGACGAGGCGCGCCGTCACGGTCGCGCCGATCACGCCGAACGCGCCCGCGAGGTTCGTCACCAGGACGACCCGGCCGATCGGCATGTCGACGGCCCCGAGGAACGAGCCGGCGTTGAAGCCCATCCAGCCCACCCACAGGATCAGCACGCCGAGGATCGCGAGCGGCATGGAGTGGCCGGGGATCGGGACGGGGCGCCCGTCGCGGTACTTGCCGATGCGCGGGCCGATGGCGATCGCCCCGGCGAGGGCCGCGGCGGCCCCGGCGACGTGCACCACGCCGCTTCCCGCGAAGTCCTGGAAGCCGTGCTCGGCGAGCCACCCCCCACCCCACGCCCAGTGGGCGACGAGGGGGTAGAGGACGCCGACGAAGACGACGGCGAACGGCAGGTAGGCGCCGAACTTGGTGCGGTCGAGCATGGTGCCCCACACGATCGCGAGCGCCACCGCGGCGAACGTCGCCTGGAAGAAGAACTTGGTGGGCTCGTCGACGGCCGAGTAGGCGAGCGCCTTCACGCCGTCGGGGTTGCCGACCTCGATGAACCAGCCGGTCGCGCCGGCGAATCCGTTTCCGTCCCCGAACGCGATCGCGAAGCCGACGGCCCAGAAGGCCGCCAGCGCGAACGCGAGGTTCACGAGCACCTTGGCGACGACGGCGCCCGCGTGCTTCATCCGCGACAGGCCGACTTCGAGCATCGCGAAGCCCGCCTGCATCATGAGCACGAGGCATCCGGCGAAGAGCACCCAGACGGTGTCGATCGCCACCTTGTCCATTCCCACCCCCTTGTTCCGGCCCCCGGGCGGGCCGCTCCGGGCAGGCTGCCGATGGCCCGCCGGGCTGATCTTTGGCCCGATGGACAAAGAGGCATGAGGAGACCTATCCCGTGGGATGAAGTCAGGGAGGCGGGCAGGGGGGCCCTTGACTGCCGTCCGGGGCATGAGCGAACATGTGTTCGGTCATGGTGGTGGCAGCCCTCATCCCCCGTTTTCCCCTGCTCATCGCCCTCCGCCGCGCCGGGCGCCCCCCCGATGCGCCGGTGGCGCTGGGCCCCGCCCCGGGGGAGGCCGCGGTGGTGGGCCCCTGCACCCCGGCGGCCGAGATGCAGGGCGTGCGCCCGGGGCTGCGCGTGGGGGAGGCGCTCGCCCGGTGCCCCTCCCTCGAGCTGGTGACCCCCGACCCCGAGGCCGTCGCGCGCGCCGCCGAGGAGATCGTCTGCCGCCTCGAGGCGCTCGGCGCCGGGGTGGAGCCGGTCGCGCCCGGCCTGGCGTGCTTCGCGTCGGACGGGTTGGCGCGGCTGCACGGCGGCCTCGACGGGATCCTCCGGCGCGTCCGCGCCGCCCTGCCCGTGGGGGCCGGCGGCCTGGTGGGGGCCGCCCCCACGCGCTTCGCCGCGATCCAGGCGGCACGGGCCGCCCTCCCCCGCGCCCCGCTGGTGCTGCACGAGGACGAGGTGGCGTCCTTCCTCGCCCCCCTCCCCGCCGACCGCCTGCCGCTCGACGCCCGTGCGGTCGCGGCGCTCGACGCGCTCGGGCTCGTCACGATCGGCCAGGTGGCCGACCTCCCGCGGGGCGCGGTGCTCGACCGCCTGGGGTTCCCGGGGCTCCGCGCCTGGCGCCTGGCGCGCGGGGAGGCCGACTCCCCGGTGCGGCCGCGGCGCCCCCCGGAGCCGCTCGAGGCCACGTTCGCCTTCCCCGAGGCGGTGGGCGCGCGCCAGGCGCTCGACGCCGCGGCGCGCCTGCTCCTCGCCCAGCTGGCCGCGGCGGCGCGGGGACGCGGCAGGGCGATCCGCGCGCTCACGCTGCGGGCCCGCCTGGAGGAGGGGGCGTCGTGGACGTCGTCCCTCACGCTGCGCGAGGCGACGGCCGACCCGGAGCGGCTCGCGGCGGCGGCCCTTCCGCGCCTCGCCGACGTCGCCGCCCCCGTGGAGGAGTTGACGGTGCGGGCCGACGCGTCCGGCGCGCTGGCCGGGCATCAGCTCGCCGTCGTCGCCGCGGCCGACGAGGAGCGGGCCCGGCGGGTGCGCGAGGCGGCGCGGCAGGTGCGCTCCGCGCAGGGCGACGGGGCGCTCCTGCGCCCGGTCGAGATCGAGCCCTGGTCGCGGCTTCCGGAGAGGCGATGGGCGCTGGTTCCCTTCGAGCCCTAGCCGTCCCCGTCCCGGCACGGGTGATCACGGGTCCCGGCGGCGTCCCGCACGCGGTGATGGCGCAGGGGCGGCGCCGGATCGTCACGGCGATCCTCGAGGACTGGCTGGTCCAGGACCGCTGGTGGACCGAGGATCCCGTCGACCGTCACTACTTCGAGCTCGTGGTGGAGCCGGGGCGGCGGGTCGTCGTGTTCCGCGACGAGCGGCGCGACGAGTGGCTCACGCACGACCCGGCGCTCGCCGCGCCCGCCGCGCGCGCCCGGGCGCAGGGGCCGCGGGACGTCCCCGCCCGCCCGGCGCCGCGTCCGGCACGTCCGGGAGACGGGACGATCCGTCGCGCCGGATGAGGTGACGACGCGCCGGCCTCGCCTCCCACACTGCGCCCGCACGGCGCGGGAGCGCGGCACGCCCGCCCACCCGGAACGAGCGGGGGGCCGGTCCGACCTGCGACCGGCCCCCATGACGGGGCGGTGTCCTCCTCGCTCCTACTCCGTGACCGCGGGTTGCAGCGCACCGGCGATCGCCGCGATCCGCGTGCACCGCGTCCCGCGCGCGCCCGCCGCGTTCGACGCCGTCGCCGTCGCGACGTTGCATCTGCGGCCGCTGATCGAACGGCCGATGCGCAGCGTCACGCGCACGGTGCGCGACCCGCCGGCGGCGAGCGTCCCGACCTTCCACCGTACGGTGCCGCGCGACACCGTCGCGCCGCGCGCCCGCGCCGCCAGCGAGAGGCCGCGCGGCAGGACGTCGCGCAGCACCACTCCCCGCGCCGCGGCCCGGCCCGTGTTACGGACCGTGATCGTGTAGCGCACCACCTGGCCGGCGACGGCGGCCACCGGCCCCGACTTCGCCACGACGAGCCGGGCACGCGGCGCGACGCGGCCGGTGCCGGCACCCGTCACCGCACCGCTCGACGTGGGCGCGGGCCCGCCGGCCGGGGCGGCCGGGGCGGCCGGGGTCGGCGGCGCCTCACGGCACACCTGCACCACGACGGGCGGCGTGACCACCGGCAGGCCCGCCACCGGCTGGAGGAGGCTGCTCCCCTCCACCCGGGCCGTGTTCACGTGCGTGTCGCACCCCGCCGCCGGCACCGGGTAGCGCCGGTCCTTCGCGAAGGACTGCGAGGCGGACGTCGTGCCGAGCACCTCCGGCGCCCCGTCGACGACGTCGATCACCGTCACCGTGTCGCTCACCCGGGCGGTCGGGCCGTTGTCCACGACGTCGGCGCCGCCCGACACCGACACGGCGACGCCGTCCACCTGGAACGACGCGGTCGCCACGTTCCGCGCGGTCCCGGCGGCCGGGACGGACGCCAGCGCGCACGAGTACGTGAACACGCGGCTGCCGCTCGCCGGGATCTCGGCGGCGGGGTCCACGCGGCACGTCTCGCCGGCGACGCCAACGAGGTCGTCGGAGATGGTGACGTTCAGCGGCACCGGGTACGGGTTGCTCACCGTGACCCCGCCGGCGACGGCGACGTTGCTGTCCGCCCCGACCGTCTTCGTCACGGCGATCGCGTACGGCACGGTGACGGCCGTGGTCGCCGTGTCCGTGGCGGGCACCGTGATCGGGCTCGCGACCGGCGTCTGCTTCGTCACGCCCCACGCGTAGGCGCGGGTGTAGGCGAGGGTCGCCGTGGTCGTCACCGTCGCCGGGCAGGAGACGAACGTCTCGCCGGTCGCGGACCGGGTGAGCGGCTGCTCCGCCGGGGCGGGACGGTGGCGCCGCACCCGCCACGCCGGCGATGCGGTGACGGTGACCGTGTTCGTCACCGTGCCGCACGCGACGCCCGCCTGCGTGCCGGTGTACGTCAGGGTCTCGCCGGGGGCGAGCACCGGCGGCGCGCAGCGCCGGACGATCCCGTGGGCGCGCGCCCGGGACATGGCGCGCTGCTCTTCGCAGGCGCCGGGGGCGTCGCCGTCGTCGCAGTCCTCGGCGGCGGGCTGGGGAGACGTCGCCGCGCAGGCCGGGTCGAGACTGGTCGCGCGCTTCGGCGCCGGCTTCGCCGTCCGTCGCGTGACGCGCTTCCGCGAGAACGACGACATCGGTGCGTCGCTCACCGGCGCCGCGAACGTCACGCCGGGGTCGGTGAGCACGGGCGGGGTGACGGGCACGTTGCCGGAGTTCGTCACGGTGACGATCCAGGTGACCGTCTCGCCGTTCGCGTAGCCGTCCTTCGCCGCGCGCTTCACGACCGTGAGGTCGGGGCAGCGGACGAACGCCGCGGCCGTCGCCGAGTCCGTCACGGGTGCGCCGCCGTGCCTCATGTGGCCGCGGCGGCGTACCGGGATGGCGGTGGCGGTGGCGGTGACCGCCAGGCGGCCGCAGTCGGCGGGGCGCGCGACGTCCTGCGCGGCCGTGTACGTCCACGCCTCGCCGGGGCCGAGCACGCCCGGGGCGCAGCCGGGGTCCTCCTTCCCGTCGCCGTCGTCGCACCCGCCGTCGGGGACGGGGGGGCCGAGCGCGAGCCCGGGGGCGTCGACCTGGACGTCGGCGAGGGGGCGCCACCCCTCGTTCTCCACCACCACGGTCCAGGTGACGGACGCCGTCCCGGCCGGCACGACGCGCGGCACCGGGCGCACCGACACCGCGAGGTCGCCGTCCGGCGCGCCGTGACCGCCGCCCGACGCCACCGCCGTCACGGGGGCGGCGAGCGCCGCCCCG
>JBFLWO010000166.1:0-5436 GCA_040757755.1 Actinomycetota bacterium | reverse complement strand
CGACCCCCTCCCCACCTCCCTCGCGGTGCGCGCCACCACGGCGCCGCCCGGGGTCAGCCGCCGGCGAGCTTGACCCGGTACCGCCCGCCGAGGTGGGCGGCGACGCGGTCACGGTGGTCGCCCTGCACCTCCACGACGCCGTCCTTCACCGCGCCACCCGACCCGCACAGGCGCTTCAGCTCGCGGGCCACGCCCTCGAGGTCGCCCGGCGGCAGCCCCGTGACCAGGGTCACCGTCTTGCCCTTGCGCCCGGCCTTGGTGCGGCTCACCCTGACCACACCGTCGCCGCGCGGCGGCTCCGGCGCCGCGGGGCGCTCCTCCCGCACCCTGCCCGTGTCGGTGGAGTAGACGCGCCGTGCATTGTCAAATCTATCTATCGAACCCATAAACGCACCCTATGGTAGCCTGACCGCCGTGACGACCCTGCCGCTGTCCCGTGACGAGGTCGAGGAGCTCGCCGAGCGCCTCGAGCCGCGCCCCCCGGAGGAGGTCCTCTCCTGGGCTGCCGAGCGGTTCGCCGGCGCGATCGTCCTCACCTGCTCCTGGCAGATGCAGTCGTCCGTCCTGGTGCACATGCTGCACCGCATCGGCGCCGCGGTGCGCATCGTGGAGCTCGACACCGGGCTCCTCTTCCCCGAGACGCACGCGGTGCGCGACGCGCTCGTCGAGCGCTACGGGGTCACGGTCGAGCGCATCGAGCCGCACCAGACGGTGGAGGAGCAGGCCGCCACCCACGGCCCGACGCTGTGGGAGCGCGACCCGGACCGCTGCTGCGCGCTGCGCAAGGTGGAGCCGTTCGAGCGTGCCCTCGCCGGCATGGACGCCTGGGTCACGGGCATCCGCCGCTCCCAGGCGGCCACCCGCGCCGGCGCCCGCAAGGTGGAGCTGGACGAGGCGCGCGGCCTCGTGAAGGTGCAGCCGCTCGTCGACTGGAGCGCCGAGGATGTGCGCACCTACCTCACCGTGAACGACGTTCCGTACAACGCGCTCCACGACCGCGGCTACCCGTCGATCGGGTGCATGCCGTGCACCCGCCCGGTCGCGCCGGGCGAGGACCCCCGGGCGGGGCGCTGGGCCGGCTCGGGCAAGACCGAGTGCGGCCTGCACCGCTGACGCGGCGCGCGCGAACCTGGACAGGAGGGGCTCCCTGACGGCGAACGGCGGCTTCACCCTCTGGTTCACCGGCCTGTCGGGGGCCGGCAAGTCGACCATCGCGGGGCTCGTCGGCCCCGAGCTCGCACGGCGCGGCGTGCTCGTCGACTACCTGGACGGGGACGTGGTGCGCACGCACCTCAGCGCGGGCCTCGGGTTCTCGCGGGAGGACCGCGACGTCAACATCGCCCGGATCGGCTGGGTGGCGAGCCGTCTCACGCGGGCGGGCGCGGCGGTGCTCGTGTCCGCGATCTCCCCGTACGCCGAGACCCGCGCCCGGGTGCGCGGGATGGTGGAGGAGCACGGCGCGTTCGTCGAGGTGCATGTCGCCACGTCCCTCGAGGAGTGCGCCCGCCGCGACGTGAAGGGCCTGTACGCGAAGGCCTTCGCCGGGGAGATCGGGGAGTTCACGGGGGTGAGCGACCCGTACGAGCCGCCCACCGCGGCGGAGATCGTGATCGCGACGGAGGGCGAGTCCCCGGAGGACAGCGCCCGCCGCGTCGTCGCGGCGCTCGAGGAGCGCGGCCTGGTGGGCCAGGCGGTCGGTTCGTAGCGCGCACCGACCTCCACTGCCACAGCACCGCGTCGGACGGCGCCCTCGCGCCGGCCGACGTCGTCGCGCGGGCCGCCCGCTGCGGCGTGCGCGTCCTGTCGGTCACGGACCACGACACGATGGACGGCGTGGCGGAGGCGGTGCGGGCGGGTGAGCGTCTCGGCGTCCGCGTGATCCCGGGGGTGGAGCTGTCGGCGCGCTTCCCGTCCGGGTCGATGCACCTGCTGGGCTACTTCCGGGACGTCGCCCCCGAGGGGGTCGCGGCGCCGCTCGCCGCCCTGCGGGAGCGGCGCGTGTCGCGGGCGCAGGAGATGGTGGCGCGGCTCGCGCGGCTGGGCGTCCCCGTGGAGTGGGAGGACGTGGCGCGGCGCGCGCGCGGCGCGGTGGGGCGGCCGCACCTGGCGGCGGCGCTGGTGGCGGCCGGTCACGCGCGGGACGACGCCGATGCGTTCACGCGGTTTCTCGGTGACGGCGGCCCCGCGTTCGTGCCGTCGTCGCAGCTCGATCCCCTGGAGGCGCTCCGGCTCGTGACCGCGGCGGGCGGCGCGCCGGTGCTGGCGCACCCCCTGTCGCTTCGGCTCGGCGCGGCGGCGCTGCGCGACCTGGTGACGCGGCTGCGCGACGCGGGGCTGCGCGGCATCGAGGTGCACCGCCCCGACCACGACGACGCCGCGCGGGCGCTGATCGGGGGCATGGCGGGCGACCTCGGCCTGGTCGCGGCGGGGGGCTCCGACTTCCACCGACCCGGCGGTCCGGTGGAGCTGGGGGACACGGGCCCGGTGCCGCTTCCCGCCTCGGCCGTCGCGGATCTCGTCGGGGGGTGATCCGCTAGCGTGCGGCGACGATCCGACCGGGGAGACGCCTCATGACGACGGACCTGGCCCCCTCGGGGCCGCGCGCGCAGGGTGTGCGGTGGGACCTCGACCCGCTGGTCCCCGGCGCCGCCGAGGCGCGTGACCGGCTCGCCTCCTCCCTCGACCGGGCGCGCGCGTTCGAGGCCCGGTACCGCGGACGGCTGGGGGAGCTCGACGGGCCGGGCCTGGCCGCCGCCCTGGGGGAGCTCGCCGTCATCGACAACGAGCTGTCGCGCCTGTCCTCCTACGCGCATCTGCGCGAGGCGGTCGCGGTGACGGACGAGGAGAACCGGGACCTGTCGCAGGCGGTGGACCGCGGCATGGTGGAGGCCGGGAACATCCTGCGGTTCTTCGAGCTGGAGTGGATCGCCCTGCCGGACGCCCGCGCCGCCGAGCTCGCCGCGGCGGAGGAGGTGAGCCGCGACCGCCACTACCTCACGGCGATGCGCCGGTTCGCGCCCCACACGCTGTCGGAGCCTGAGGAGCGGATGCTGGCGGAGCGCGGCCCGGCCGCCGTGTCGGCGTGGCAGACGCTCTTCGGCCAGATCACCTCCACCCTGGAGGCGCCGTTCGACGCGGGCGACGGCGACGAGCCGCACACGATCGACCGCCTGCTCGCGCACGTGCGGGACCCGCGTCGCGACATCCGCGTCGCCGCCCTCGACACCCTGTACACGGCGCTCGAGCCGCACACCCCCGTGCTGGCGCACTGCTACGACACGATCGTCGGGGACCGCCTCACCATGGACCGCCTGCGCGGCTACGAGGGGCCGATGGCGGCGACGCACCTGCGCAACGAGCTTCCCGGTGGCGTGGTGGACCGGATGCTCGACGCGGTGGAGCGCCACTACCCGCTGGCGCACCGCTGGTTCCGCGCGAAGGCGCGGCTCCTCGGCCTGGACCGCCTGGCGCTCGCCGACCAGTACGCGCCGATCGGGGAGGCCCGCGGCCTCGACTTCCCGGAGGCGGTCGCGATCATCGAGCGGTCGTTCGGGGCGTTCTCCCCGCGGATCCGGGCGGTCGCGGACGGCCTGTTCCGGGAGCGCCGCATCGACGCGGAGCCGCGCGCCGGCAAGCGCGGCGGCGCGTTCTGCTCCCCGGTGGCGCAGGATGCGGCCCCGTACGTGCTCATGAACTTCACGGACCGCATGGACGACGTGATGACGCTGGCGCACGAGCTGGGCCACGGCATGCACTTCGCCCTGTCGGCGGAGGCGCAGACGGCGCTGTCGGCGCACACGGGCCTGGCGCTGGCGGAGGTGCCGTCGACATTCGCGGAGCTCCTCACCTTCGACGACGTGATGCGCAGCGAGACGGACGAGTCGACGCGGCGTGCGCTCCTCACGGAGCGCCTGGAGGGCTCGTTCGCGACGGTGTTCCGCCAGACGGTCCTGACCCGCTACGAGCAGCGCGCCTACGGGTTGCGGGCCGACGGGTCCACCCTCACCGCGGACCGCCTGTCGACGGTGTGGTTCGAGGAGAACCTCCGCTACTACGGCGACGCCCTGGAGCTTCCCGACGGCTACCGGGTGGGCTGGTCGTACATCCCGCACTTCATCTCGACGCGCTTCTACACGTACGCGTACGTGTTCGCGCACCTCGTGACGCTGGCGCTGTACGCGAAGTTCCGGGAGGACCCGTCGGGGTTCGTCGCCCCGTACCTCGAGTTCCTGTCGGCGGGCGGGTCGGCGCCGCCCGCGGAGCTTCTGGGGGCGCTGGGGCTCGACCTGGAGGACCCGGGGGTGTGGGACCCGGGGTTCGCGGAGATCGAGCGGATGGTGGCGACGGCCGAGGCGGGCGCGTAGCGACGCGCGCGGCGCCCCGGCCGTGCCGCCGGGGCGTCAGCCCTTCTTCGCCGCCTTCTTCGAGGCCTTCAACGGGTTGAGGGCCTTCACGACCTGCTCGGGGAGCTGCCCCACCTCGAACAGCTGGCGGCCGCACTCCGGGGCGCTGCGCACGGGGCGCGCCTTGCAGGTGGCGGGCTCGGACCACAGGCTGGTGGTGCGGTGACCGCGGTCGCAGAAGTAGACGCGCGCGACGCGCGGGCCGGCGGCGACGGCCGGCTCGGGCTCGACGGCGGCGGGCTCCTCGACGGGCGCCTCCTCGACGGCGGGCTCGGCCTCGCCGGCGGGGGCGGCCTCCTCGGCCACCGGCTCCTCCACCGCCTCCGTGGCGGTGACCTCCGCCTCGGTGACCTCGGGGGCCTCGACCTCCACGGTCGCGCCCTCGGGGGCGCCGCTGTCGTCGCTCATGCTCGCTCCTTGACCTCGTGAACCCAGGCAGGATAGCGATCCGCGTCGTCGGCGCGCGGGCGCCCGTTCGGGGGGGCGGAGGGGATGGCGCGCCTGCCGCTGAGGCGCCCCAGGTTCTCCATGGCGCGTTCGAACCCGACGGCGGCGGGGTCGAGCAGGGACCTGACCCGCCACAGGCGGTACTCGGCGAAGTAGCTGGGCGCGACGCCGAGGACCTGGGCGAGGCGCTCCACGTGTGACGCGCTGGCGGGCGGCCCCTGCCCCGCGGCGATCTGGTGGAGGCGCGTGCGGCCGATGGTGAGGCCCTCGGCGCGGAGGATCGCGGCGAGCGCGGACAGGGTGAAGCCGCGACGGCGCATCAGCTCGGCGATCGCTTCGTGCAGCGGGCGGTCCGTCATCTCCGCGTCGTGCGACTCCTGGCCCATGAGCGCGGCATCCTAGTGGAGCGCGGGCCGGGGCGGCATGCCCCATCGGGTACCCTGCGCCACCGTGCGCCCCGCGGAGGACCTGTTGCGCCCCGAGCCGACCGAGGTGGTGGTCGGCGACCTGGTGCTGCGCATCGCGCGGCCCCGGTCGGCGGAGGACCTGATCGACGAGGAGGCCTTCGCCCGGGACGAGCGTCTCC
>JBFLWO010000165.1:0-5453 GCA_040757755.1 Actinomycetota bacterium | reverse complement strand
GGGTGGCGGGCGACGAGTTCCGTGCGGCGATGTCGCGCTGGGCGAGCGGTGTGAGCGTGTTCACCGCCGGCGGGCCGGACGGCCCGGTGGGGGTGACGGTGTCGTCGTTTTCCTCCGTGTCCCTGGACCCCCCCTTGATCCTGGGCTGCATCGCGCGCTCCACGAGCGCGCACGACACCCTCGTCGGCGCCGGCGGCTTCGCGGTGCACGTCCTGGGCGGTGACCAGATGGACCTGTCACAGCGTTTCGCGGGGCCCGCGGACCTGAGGTTCGACGGGCTCGACTGGGAGTCGGGACCGTTCTCCGCGCCGCTCCTGCCGCTCGGCCTTGTGCGGATGGTGTGCGCCCGGGAGTCGGTCACCGAGGCGGGCGACCACACCATCCTCCTCGGCCGCGTCGTGCGCGTCGAGGTGGACGACGGGGACCCCCTCGTGTACTTCCACCGCGCCTACCGGGGCGTCGTCGACCTTACGTAACACCTCGCGCGCGAGCGGGGAGGCGGAGTGGGAGCGCGGCCACGGGGCCGGTCGGCGGGGGCCGCCGGTCCGGCTATCGTTGGGGCCCCACCGGCCCCGACGACGGACGCAGGGAGGATGACCTGAGGCTCACCGCAGAGCAGCCCATCGGCGTGTTCGACTCCGGCGTGGGAGGCCTCACGGTGCTCGACGAGTTCCTGGCTGCGCTGCCGGCGGAGGACTTCGTCTACTTCGGTGACACCGCGTTCTTCCCGTTCGGGGAGCGCACCACGGAGGAGCTGCGGGAACGGGCCCTCGCCATCTCCGAGTGGCTGGTGCGGGGCGGCGTGAAGCTCATCGTCATCGCGTGCAACACGGCGACGGCGGCGACCCTCGGCTGGCTGCAGCAGCACGTCGACGTCCCCGTCATCGGGGTGATGGCGCCCGAGGCGCACGCCGCGGTGCAGGCGACCCGCAACCGGCGGATCGGGCTGATGGCCACCGAGGCGACCGTCGCCTCCGGCTCCTACGAGCGGATGGTCCACGCGAACGACGCCGGCGTGCAGGTCACCTCCGTCGCGTGCCCCCTGCTCGCCCCCGCCATCCAGTCCGGCGACCCGTTCGACCAGCGCATCGTCGACATGGTCCGCGAGTACGTCGCCCCCCTCCGGGCGGCCGGGGTCGACACCGTCATCCTCGGCTGCACCCACTACCCCATGGTCGACCGGCTGCTGCGCCGCAGCCTCCCCGGCGTCACCCTCGTGAAGAGCGGGGAGGAGCTCGCCCGCGAGATCCGCGACACCCTCGACCGCAAGGGCATCCTGCGCCCCAACAGCCGGGAGGGGGCCTACCGGTTCGCGTGCAGCGGCGACCCCGACGCGTTCCGGGAGCAGGGCAGCCGGTTCCTCCAGATGCCGCTCGGCGACGTCGAGCGCGTCGACCCCGTCGCGGCGGCCCGCGCGGCCTGACCCGGAGTGGCGGTCACCCGCGACCTCGTCACGCTCACCACCCGTGACGGGCTCGAGATGGACGCTCTCCTCCACGTCGACGACCGCATGGCCCGGGTGCGGGAACGCCGCACCGGACGGCGCACCGCGATCGTCCACGTCCACGGCATCATGGGGAACTTCCTCGTCGGCACCCTCCGGTTCCTCCCCGCCCCGCTCGCCCGCGAGGGGTACCCCACCCTCGTCATCGAGACCCGCCTCGCGAACGTCGGCCAGCTGTTCGGGCAGGGCATGTTCGCCGACGCCCTCCTCGACCTCGACGCCGCCACCCGCTGGCTCCGCGACCAGGGGTACGACGAGCTCATCCTCTCCGGCTACTCGAGCGGCGCCACCCTCGTCACCCTCCACGCCGCCACCCACCCCGTCCCGTGGTGCCGCGGCCTCCTGTGCCTGGGCAACCCGTGGGGGCTGCCGCAGGCGGCGGAGCGCCGCTGCGAACGGTTCGGCGCCGAGCCCGACTACTGGCAGCTCGCCGCCGGCGTCCGCGCCCGCCTGGACGACCACCCCGACCACATCTTCGTCGTGCGCCGCTCCCGCGGACCCACCCGCAAGCCGCGCGACAGCGAGGTGTACACGGGCCGCACCTGGTGGCACTCCCGCGGCCCCGAGGCGGTCGAGGCGATGGCGTGCCGCCAGATCGGCAAGGTGCCGCACCCCCTCCTCCTCGTGCAGGGAACCGCCGACTGGGTGGTGGAGCCGTGGGAGGCGTCCGAGCTCGCCCGCGTCGCCCGGGAGGCCGGCAACGACGACGTCACCGTCGAATGGGTCGAGGGCGCCGACCACAGCTTCGAGGGGCATGAGATGACGACGCTCGCCGCCGTCACCCGCTGGCTCCACCGGGTCGCATGAGGGACCCCCGCAAGGACCGGCCCGCACGCCGCGCCGGGGGGCTGCGCCGCCCCGTCTTCACCCTCGACCACCCCGACCTCGACATCGACCTGCTCGTCCTCCCCACCGAGGACGGCCACGAATGGGACGGCCTTCTGTACGTGCCGCGCGGCGGCGACCCGCGCCGCCGCCGCGTCGCCGTGATCGTCGTGCACGGATCGGTGGGGAACTACATCTCCGGCATCCCCCGCCGCGTCTCGATGGGGCTCGCCGGCGACGGGTTCACGGTGCTGTCCATCAACACGCGGATGGCGAACTACGGGGCGATCTTCGGGTCGGGGCTCCTGCACCTCACCCCCCTCGACATCGACCCCGCCGTCGAGGCGCTGCGCCGCCGCGGGTACGAGTCCATCGTCCTCCTCGGCTACAGCATGGGCGCCACCATCGCCACCCATTACCAGGCGCTGCGCCGGCCCCCCGAGGTCGTGGGGCTGTGCACCCTCGCGCACCCCGCGTCCCTCGTGAACTCCCTGCGCCGCCGGTGGGAGCGGTACGGGGCCCGCCCCGGCTACCTGGAGGTGCTGCAGCGCGCCCGCGCCGCCCTGGGCGCCGACCCCAGCCCCCACCCGCGCGACGACGACGGCGACGAGATCTTCGTGGTGCAGCGCGCGTCGGGGCCCACGGACGACCCCGCCCACTGCGAGATCTGGACGCACCGCACCTGGTGGTTCAGCCGCGGCCCCGGGGTGGAGCACCTCATGTCCCGGAGCCGCATCGAGCACGCCGGCGTCCCCGTGCTGTTCGTCCAGGCGGGCGCCGACGAGATGATCGACCCGGAGGAGGGCCACATGCTCGCCCGGTTCGCCCGAAAGGGCGGCTGCCCCAGCGCCCGCGTCGTCGTCATCGGCGGCGCCGGCCACGTCTTCCGCGGCCACGAGACCACGGTCGTGCATGCGTGCACCGCGTGGCTCGAGGACCTCGCGCGATGAGCGCCGACCCCGGCGCCTACGTCCTGCGGCAGTGGGAGCGCGCCGCCGCCGTGTACGACCGGGTCATCGGCACCGCCCTCGGCGACGCGCACCGCGCCATCCTCACCCGGGCGGGCGACGTCGCCGGCCGCGACGTCCTCGACGTGGGGTGCGGCACCGGCCGCGTCGCCACCCTCGCCGCCCGGCGCGGCGCGCGTGTCACCGGCGTGGACCTGAGCCCCGCGATGCTCGCCGTCGCCCGCGGCGTGCCGGACCTCGCCGGCGCGTGCCTCGAGGTGATGGACGCCCAGGACCTGCGCCTCCCGGACGGCGCGTTCGACGCGACCGTCGCCTCCTTCTCCCTTATGTTCTGCCCCGACCCGGGCCGCGCCGCCGCCGAGGTCCGCCGCGTGCTGCGCCCCGGCGGGGTGCTCGCCGCCGCCGTGTGGTGCCGGCCGGAGGAGTGCGAGCACCACGACGTCGCCGCCGCCGCGCTCGACGCCGCCGGCGCCCCCGACCTTCCCGGCGTCCCCGGCGGCGACGCCCTCTGCGACCCGGACCGCCTCCACGGGCTGCTGCGGGACGCGGGCTTCGCGGAGATCCGCATCGACAAACGCCGTTTCGCCCTCCGCTTCCCCGGGCCGCACGCCCTGTGGGACGCCGTCGCGCTCCTCTACGCCGAGCGCCTCCCCGCGGAGGGGATCGCGGCGGCGCGGGAGGCCGCCCTCGCCGTGATCGCTCGCGTCGGCCTGCCGCTTCGCAGCAACGCCTGGGTCGTCACCGCCCGGTGACCGGGCGCCGCTGATCAGGCGCGGGCGCGGCGTCCGAACCGGGTGAGCCCCCGCGGCTTGTAGACGGACAGGACGGCCGCGACGACCAGCACGAGCAGGGCGGCGCCGGCGTCGGCGACGAGCTGGACCCGCAGCGGACGGAGGGAGTCGGCGGTGAGCGTCCCCCGCGCCGCCTCCGCGGCGACGACGCCGATCGGCCGGGTGTGCAGCAGGAGGACGGCCGTGGCGACGACCGTCATGAGCAGCTTGACGAGCACCCAGTAGTGGCGGGCGAGACCCCACGCCGTGCCCAGCGCCTGCACCAGCCCCGTGACGAGGGCGGCGCCGCTGAGCGGGACGATGACGAACCACGTGATCGTCTCCGTGGCGACGTAGGCGGCACGTGCCACCCCGGGATCGCCCGTGCTCAGGCCCGTGACGGCCAGCGCGAGGAACGCTCCGACGGCGCCGAGCCAGCCGACCGAGGAGACGACGTGCGCCGTCAGCGCCAGCTTGCGCGCCCGGGGCGTCATCGCCACGCCGCGTGCACCTCCGGTCCCGCGGCGACGGGGGCCGGGGCGGCGGAGTGGCGGCCGGGACCGTGCTCCACCCCCGCGATCACCGAGATCACGAGGGCGAGTCCCAGCACCACGGCCGCGATCACGAACGCCTTCACCCAGCGCGGCATGCCCGCCGGCGGCTCGCGGCCGCGGGTCGCGTCGCTGTCGTCACCGGTCGTGAGCGGTGGCTCCGCCATTGCGCGTGTCCTCCGGTCGGGCTGGAACGCCGACGAGTTTACGAGACACTATGTTTTGAAACAAGGCGCAGTGTCGCGGTGATGGCGGGTCGTATACTGGCCGGGTGCCGAGGCTGTGGGACGACACCATCGAGGCCCACCGGCGCGCCGTGCGCGACGCGACCCTCGACGCCGCCGCCGAGCTCGTGGCCGCGCACGGGCTGCGGGGGGTGACGATGGCGGCGATCGCGGAGCGCACCGGCATCGGCCGCGCCACGCTCTACAAGTACTTCCCCGACGTCGAGTCCATCCTCGTCGCCTGGCACGAGCGTCAGGTCGGCGGCCACCTGCAGCACCTGGCCGCGCTGCGGGACCGGGCCGGCGACGCCGCCGCGCGCCTCGAGGCGGTGCTCGAGGCGTACGCGCTCATCCAGCACCGGCACCACGGCACGGAGCACGCGGCGGCCCTGCACCGCGGCCCGCACGTCGCGCGGGCGGAGGCCGAGCTACACGACTTCGTCCGGGACCTCGTGGCCGAGGGCGTGGCCGCGGGCACCGTCAGGGACGACGTCGCGCCGGACGAGCTCGCCGGCTACTGCCTCAACGCCCTCGCCGGTGCGGCGGCGCTGCCGTCGCGCGCCGCGGTGCGCCGGCTGGTGACCGTGACCCTCGCGGGGCTCCGCCCCCCG
>JBFLWO010000164.1:0-5464 GCA_040757755.1 Actinomycetota bacterium | reverse complement strand
GGCGACCGGGCGGGTCGCGCCACCCTGGCGCGCGAGGGCGCTACTTCACCGTCGCCGTCAGCACCATGCCGGCGAACTTGTGCGGCTCGCACAGGAACCGGTACTTCCCCTTCTTCAGGGTCACGACGAGCGGCTTGCGCGTGTCGACGGGCTTGCCGGAGTTGACCTTCGAGGGGCCGGACGTCGTCACGACGTTGTGCAGCCCGTCCTTCCACACGAAGCGGATCTTGTCGCCGGCCTTCGCGGTCAGCTTGTTCGGCTTGAAGACGAGCCCCGTCAGGTACACGGTGTAGGTCTTCTTCTTGGCGTGCTCCGTTTTCGCGGGGGGCGCCTGACCGGCCCCCGTGTCGGCGGCGAGCGCCACGGCGGCGGGGACGGCGAACGCCGTGACGGCGGCGACGAGCACGGCACGGGTGCGGATGGATCTCATGCAGGGAACTCCCGTTCGATGGTGGACGTGGTGACGGGGGCGCCGCGAACGGCGCCCCCGTGCAATCGCGCGGCGGGCCGCGCCTACGGCAGGCGGTACGCCACGACCGACGGCGTCTGCCCCTTCAGGGCCGGGTAGCCGGCACCCACCACCAGGAGGTCCTCCGCCACGGCGGGCGAGGCGTTGGCGTAGGCGGGGGCCTGCTTCTCCCAGACGAGCGCACCGGTGTCGACGTTGTGGGCCCGGATCATCCCGTCGAACCAGACGGTCAGGACCAGGTCGTTCACCACGGTGGCGCCGCCGTAGTTCTGCTGCTTCAGCCGCTTCTGCCAGACGACCTTCCCGGTCGCCCCGTCGAGGGCGATGATCTCGCCGGACGCGGTCTTGAAGTCGCAGAGCCGGGATCCCTTGGTGAAGTTGTCCTGGCGGTCGTAGATCGCGCAGAGGTTCACCACGGGGACGAAGATCTTCCCGTCGGCGACGGCCATCGGCGTCTCGACGCCGCCGAGCCAGCCGGGGTACACCCGCGTCGGGAACTTCTTGAACGGCGCGTTGCGGTTCGGGCCGTCCTCGTCGGTGTGGATGCCGACGTCACGCTTCCAGATCAGCTTGTGCGTGTTCCGGTCGACGACGTAGACGGTGCCCATCTTGCCGCCGAGCACCACGACCTCGGTTTCCTTCCCGTTGATCGTGAACGTGGTGAGGATCGGCGGGAGGTGCAGGTCCCAGTCGCGCAGGTCGTGCGCCAGGGCCTGCCAGTACCACTTCAGCTTTCCGGTCTTGCCGTCGAGCACGACGAGGCTGTTCGTGTACAGGTTCTTGCCGGGCCGGCTCGACCCGTTCGGGAACTTCGGCACGCCGGGCCACGGCGCGGGGTTCGCGACGGCGATGTAGACGTTGCCGTCCTTGTCGACGGACGGCGTGTTCCAGGCGCCGCCGCCGCTGTTCACCTTCGCGTTGCCCCACAGGTTGTCCGTGGTGGTGTCGAAGGACCAGCGGGTCGCGCCGGTGCGGGCGTCCAGTGAGTAGATGATGCCCTTGCCGCCGCCGCCGTAGAAGTTGGCGAGCGACGCGCCCGGCACGGTGCTCACGATCACCTGGTCGCCCCACACGAGCGGCTGGATGTCGACGCCCTCGCTGGGCTGGCGGGTGACCTTCTTGCGCCACACCACGGCGCCGGTGTCGTCGTCGAGGGCGAACGCCTCGTCGTGGGTGCCGCCGAGGACGAGGCCGTAGCCGAGGGCCACGCCGTTCGGCCCGGTGGTCGCCTCGTTGAACGTCCGCTTCCAGATGAGCTTCCCGGTCGCGCGGTCCACCTTGAAGACGTTCGAGTTGATGTCCTGCAGGTAGACCGCGGACTTCGTCACGATCGGGTTCGAGGAGAACACGCCGAAGGCGCTCTTGCCGGACAGCTTGAAGCGCCACGCCTCCTTCAGCGTCGAGACGTTGCCTGCGTTGATCTTGCTGGCCGTGGCGGCGCGATCGTTGTTGTAGGTCGCGTTCGGAGCGGAGAACGCGGAGCTGTCCGCCGTGACCTCGGGCGGCGTCCCGTCCGGGAACACCGCCGCCTGGGTCTGCCCGGAGGACCCGCCGAGGGCCATGCCTGCGACGGCCCCGCCCGCGGCGATCACCACCGCGAGGCCGCCCAGGACCCGGTTGCGGGTGCGCCGCTGCTTCGTCGACGCATCCGAGGAGTTCACTCCCATGCTCGTCATACCCCCCTTTGAGCGCGCGCGGCGCCCCGAAGAACGCTCCCGGCCGGCGGGTGCCGGCGGGGTCCGACGCGCCGGAACACACGTGAACGGGGTGGTGCGCCTCAACGACGGATTTCGCCGCGGCGCGGGCCGCGGGACGTGCCGTTCGCACCGCGTCCGGCGCTTGCGGAGGCCGATTGCGGCCACGCGGGGGCGGGGCGGTGCGTCATGACGGCCGCCCCACCCGTTGAGGTGAGCCGCTCACCCGTCCGGGTGGGAGGGGCGCGTCCGGGCGAGGGGCGATCCGCCATGCCCGCCGCCGCCGAGCCACGGCCCGAGGCGGGTTCCGCCCGCGTGGGGCGGGCCGCGCCCCGGACCGGCGCTCGCGCGCCTCTCATCCTTTCGGGTGGGGCGGTCATCCATCCGGGTGAGGGGTCGCGACGGCGGTCACGAACCGCGGGCGACCGCCGACATCCGCATCCTCATGCGGAAAACACGCTCTCGCGGCGCCGCGGGCGGCGGCGGGCGGATGGGTGGGGCGACGTTGCGGGGCGCGACGGGCCGCCGGGAGCATCGCGGCATGACCACCACCTCCCTCATCACGGGCGTCGAGAGGGCCGAGGTCGTCGCCGACGGCCTCGACTTCCCGACCAGCGTCACCTTCGACCCCTCCGGGACGGCGTACGTCGCCGAGTCCGGCCTCCCCTTCGGCGGCGCCGAGCCCGGCGGCCGCGTGTGGCGCGTCGAGCCGGACGGCGCGCGCACCCTCCTCGCACGCGGCCTCGGGGCCCCGGTGAACGGGCTCGTCTTCCACGACGGGTCCCTCATCGTCTCCGGGGGCGACGACCCCGGCTACATCACCCGCCTCGACCTCGACGGCACCCTCACCCCGATCCTCGACGGGCTCCCGGGCCCCGGCAACTACCACACGAACATGGTCGCCCCCGGCCCCGACGGGAAGCTGTACTTCAGCCAGGGGTCCCTGACGAACCTGGCGGTCGTCGGCACCGACGCGTACGACCTCGGCTGGCTGATGCGGCTGCCGCACGCCGTCGACATCCCCGGCTACGAGGTCGAGCTCACGGGATTCGCGGCCGAGACGCCCGACCCGACGAGCAGCGACCCGCAGGCGACGACCCGCACCGGCGCGTTCAGCCAGTTCGGCACCGCGCTCCCCGCCGGCACCCGGATCCCGGCGGGCGTGCCGTGCACCGCCGCGGTGATGCGGTGCAACCCCGACGGCAGCGACCTCGAGCTCGTCGCGTGGGGGATCCGCAACGCCTACGGCATCGGCTTCCTGCCCGACGGGCGCCTCCTCGCCACGGACCAGAGCTCCGACGACCGCGGCAGCCGCCCGATCCTCAACGTCCCCGAGCTCATCTTCGAGGTCCGGGAGGGCGCCTGGTACGGGTGGCCGGACTTCATCGGGGGTGTCCCGGTGACCGACCCGCGGTTCCGCCCGACGCGCGGCCCGCACCCCACCTTCGTCCTGGCGAACCACGACGAGCTGCCGCCGCCGGAGCCGCCGGTGTGCGTCCTGCCCACCAACAGCTCCGCGACGAAGTTCGACGCCGCCCCGCCGTCCGCCGGCCCGCTCGCCGGCAAGCTGGTGGTCGCCCTGTTCGGCGACGAGCGCCCCATGACGGCGCCGCCCGGCCCGCGCGTGGGCCGCAGCGTCATCGTCGTCGACCCCGCCGACTGGAGCTACCGCCCGTTCGCGCGCGGCTTCAGACGGCCGATCGACGTCCGATTCAGCCCGGACGGCGCGCTCCACGTCGTCGACTTCGGCGAGCTCGACATGCTGGGCGGCGGCCGCCTCGACGCCCGTGCCGGCAGCGGGCGGCTGTGGCGGCTCGAGGGGCTCGGCGCCGCGGACGCGGAGTGACCGCTCCCCTCGGCGTCTGGCTCCTCGGCGCCCGCGGCGCGGTGGCGACGACCACGCTGGTCGGCGCCGCCGCGGCCCGCCGCGGGCTCACCGGGACCACCGGCATGGTCACGGAGCGCGAGCCGGTCGCGAGCGCCCCGACGTGCCCCGTCGCGTCGATGGTGTTCGGCGGCCACGACGTGCGCGACACGCCGCTGCGGGAGGCCGCCCTCGCGCTCACGGGCGGGGCCGGGCCCCTGGACCCCGGTCTCGTCCGGGCCGTGGAGGGCGACCTCGCCGACGCCGAGGGCCACCTGCGCCCCGCCCCGCCCGCCGGGGGCAGCGCCCGCGCGTTCGTCCAGGCGGTGCAGCGCGACCTGGAGGCGTTCGCAGAGGCGACCGGGGCGCGGCGCACCGTGGTGGTGAACGTCGCCAGCACGGAGCCGCCGCCGGCGGCGCATCCCGCCCACGACGACCTCCCCGCGCTGGAGGCCCTCATCGACCGCGGCTCGGGCCCCGGGCCCGCCCTCCCCGCAAGCCTGCTGTACGCGTACGCCGCGATCGACGCCGGCCTGCCGTACGTGAACTTCACCCCGTCCGTCGGCGCGTCCGTCCCCGCCCTCGAGGAGCTCGCCCGGGAGCGGCGCGTGCCGCACGCCGGCCGGGACGGGAAGACCGGCGAGACGCTCCTGAAGAGCGCCCTCGCCCCGATGTTCGCGAGCCGCAACCTGCGCGTGCGCAGCTGGTCGGGGGTGAACATGCTCGGAAACGGCGACGGGCGCACCCTGTCCGACCCGGCCGCCGCCGCCTCGAAGACCCAGGGCAAGGCCCGCGTCGTGCCCGACATCCTCGGCTACGAGCCGCACACCCTGGTGCGCATCGACTACGTCCCGAGCCTGGGCGACTGGAAGACCGCGTGGGACCTCATCCAGTTCGAGGGCTTCCTGGGCACGCCGATGTCCCTGCAGCTCACCTGGCAGGGGTCGGACTCCGCCCTGGCGGCCCCGCTCGTCCTGGACCTCGTCCGCCTCGTGGACCTCGCGGCGGAGCGCGGCGAGGCCGGCGCGCTCGGACACCTCGCCTTCTTCTTCAAGGCACCGCTCGGCTCGGACACCCACGACCTGGCGGCCCAGTACGCCCAGCTCGCGGAGCACGTCCTGTGCTGAGCCTGTCCCGGGCACGCGACTGGGCGGACCTCGTGCGCCTGCCGTCGGTGCTGACCGTGCCGGGCGACGTGTTGATCGGCGCGTCCGTCGCGGCGGGCCGCCGGCCCGGCGCGCGCGACGGGGCCCGCGCCCTGGCCTCCTGCCTCGTGTACCTGGGGGGGATGGCGCTGAACGACTGGGCGGACCGCGAGGTGGACGCCCGCGAGCGCCCGCACCGCCCCATCCCGTCCGGCCGGATCGGCGCGGGCGCGGCGCTGGGCGCCGCCGCCGGGCTCACCGCGGCGGCCCTCGCGGTGAGCGGTGCCGCCGG
>JBFLWO010000163.1:0-5472 GCA_040757755.1 Actinomycetota bacterium | reverse complement strand
CGGGGGAGGGGGGAGGGGCGCGCCCGTTCCGCCTCGTCCACGGGGACCTGGTGGAGGGCAACGTCGTGTGGACCCCGCAGGGCCCGCGGCTCGTGGACTGGGAGTTCGCCCGGGCCGGTGACCCGGCGGAGGACCTCGCCTACCTCGCCGAGCTGAACGCGCTCCCCGACGCCGTCCTGCGGGAGGTGCTGCGCGGGTACGGCATGCCCGGAATCCGGTCGCGCCTGGACGCGTGGCGTCCCGTCGTCGCGCTCGAGGCCGCCGGGTGGTACGCGCGGGAGGGGGACGCCGAACGTGCGGAGGCCCTCGCACGCCGCGCGGCCGCCGCGCTCCCCGCCGCCGCCATGCCCCGTCCGTAACGCTGTGACCGCCGCGGGGCGCGGCGGGTCCCGTCGCGGCTAGAGGTCGAGCCCGAGCTGTGCGTCGGCCGTCGGGGGAGCCTGCCGCCGGGCGCGCGGCGGCCAGTCACGCACCGCGGCATCGACGGCGAGGCGGTCCGCCCGCTCGTTGTCGCCGTGCCCCGCGTGGCCGCGCACCAGGGTCGGCCGCACCCGCCGCAGGCGGGCGAGCTCGACGAGGAGCTCCTCCCACAGCTCCCGGTTCGCCACCGGCCGCTTGTCCGCGGTCTTCCACCCGCGGCGCTGCCAGCTGTCGAGCCACCCCTTCCCGATGGCGTTCGCCACGTAGCTCGAGTCGGTGACGAGATCCACCTCCCCGCCGTCGGGCGCGGCCCGCAAGCCCTCGATCGCGGCGATGAGCTCCATCCGGTTGTTGGTGCTGGGCGCCTCGCCGCCGGTGAGCACCCGCTCCGGGGCGCCGGGGACGCGCAGGATCGCGGCCCAGCCGCCGCGGGAGCCCTCCCGCCCGTTCGCCGAGCAGGCCCCGTCCGTCACCAGCGTGATGCGGTCCTCCATAGAGGAGAAGCCTATGCCCCGCGCCGCCGGGAACGCCCGATGGTCCTCGTGCACCGGCCACACCCGGCCGGTCCGGATCCCGCCCCTCACGGGGCACACCGTCCTCATCAAGGAGTCCCGCATGATCGAGACGCTCCGCCGGCGCGCGAAGGAGAACAAGGGGTTCACCCTGATCGAGCTCCTCGTCGTGGTGATCGTCATCGGCCTTCTCGCCGCGATCGCGATGCCCGCCTTCCTGGGGCAGCGCGACAAGGCGAGCGACGCATCGGCGAAGTCGCTTCTGCGAAACGGCGCGACCGCCCTGGAGGCGTACTTCGCCGACGGGGAGACCTACGCCGGCGCCGACGCCACGAACCTGGGAGCGATCGAGCCGAACGTCGCGTGGGTCGCGGCGGGCGCCGCGGCGGCCGCGAAGAGCGACCAGGTCGAGCTCGCCGTCGTCGGCGCGGACGAGTACGAGCTGAAGACGACGAGCGCGTCCGGGACGGCGTTCTCGTACAAGAAGGACATGAGCCCGGCGGCGGGGGCCGCCACCGTGGAGCGCACCTGCGGCGCCGGATGCACGTGGTGACCGGCCGGGGCGCGTCACCGTCCGCCCCGGGAAGCCCGTCACATCCATTGTGATGCGACGCGAGAAAAGAACTCAAGCTTCGACGGGCCGGGTCCGATAGCCAGCGTGAAGGTCGTGTGTGCCTCGCCCCGAGCGTCGCGTTCCGCCCGCGCGGACCATGGGCCTTCGCCCCGCACTCATGGAGGAGGATTCATGCTTGAGAAGCTCCGCACCCGCGCGAAGGAGAACAAGGGTTTCACCCTGATCGAGCTCCTCGTCGTGGTGATCATCATCGGCCTTCTGGCCGCGATCGCCATCCCGGCCTTCCTCGGTCAGCGCGACAAGGCGAACGACGCCTCGGCGAAGTCGCTCCTGCGCAACGGCGCGACCGCCATGGAGGCGTACTTCTCCGACGGTCAGGTGTACACGGGCGCCGACGCCGCCAAGCTGGGGGCGATCGAGCCGAACATCAAGTGGGTCGCCGCCGGTGCGGCCGCCCTCGCGAAGAGCGACCAGGTCGAGCTGGCCGTGGTGGGTGCCGACGAGTACGAGCTGAAGTCGACGAGCGCGTCCGGCAAGGTGTTCTCGTACAAGAAGGACCTCACCCCGGCGGCGGGTGCCCAGACGGTCACCCGTACCTGTGGTGCCGGCTGCACCTGGTAGCACGCACGCCTCATCGGATGGTCTCGACAGGCCCGCTTCGGCGGGCCTGTCGCGTTGAGAGGGGCCGGGCCGTGGGGCGGCGCTCAAGCTTCGGCCGCGCGAGTCCGATGCACCATGTGACCGCTGTGCCGGCGTGGCGCGACGGTCGACAGTGAGATTTCCGACGCAAGGACGCGAACGTGCCCACGCTCCCATTGCGGACGGCGACCGCAAGCCGTGACGAACTCGGCGCGAATCGCGCGCCACTCGCGCACCCCCGCGCCGTAGCGTCGGGGTCGATGCGTCGCCGCGTGCCCATCGGTCTCATCGCCCTCGCCGCGGCCGTCGCCGTCCCGCCCGCCGCGGCGGTCGCGGCGGAGCCGGCGGCGGGCGCCGGCACCGCGCAGCCCGCCAAGGCGTCGCCGTTCACGGCCGACCGGGCGTCGAGCCTGCCGCTGGGCCTCACGCCCGACGACGTCGCCACCCCGCTCCGGTACCCCGACGAGCCGGTCGTGCTCGCCTGGAGCGCGGTGCCGGGCGCGTCGAGCTACAAGGTCGAGGTCGCGTCCAACCCGGGCTTCACCGACGTGGTGTGGTCGAAGGACACCGACCAGACGCAGATCGCCCCCGAGGTGCTCCTGCCGGACGGGTCCTACTGGTGGCGCGTCACGGCGACTGACGAGGCGGGCACGGTCGGGCTTACAAGCTCCGCGGCGAGGTTCGCGAAGACGTGGCCCAGCCGCATCACCGGGCTGAAGACCTCGGCGGCGCCGGGCGGGCCCTCCGTCACACAGGTCGACGTGCAGCCGTACCTGAGCTGGACCGCGCTGCCCGGCGCGACCGAGTACGACGTGCAGATCGCCTCGGGCGACCAGTTCGCCACCCCGGTGTTCAACGCCAGCCACGCGCACGCGGCGTTCCTCACCCCCGGCGTCTTCACCGTCCTCCCGGACGACAGCTACCAGTGGCGCGTCCGCGCCCGCGACCCGAAGGCGAACCCGGGCCCCTGGTCCCAGCCGGTCGCGTTCACGAAGGCGTGGTACCAGGCGCAGCCCACGGCCCCGGCCGACGGCGCGGCGACCAGCAACGTCTACCTGCGCTGGAGCCCGGTGGCCGGGGCCGAGAAGTACGAGGTCCAGATCACCAGCCAGCAGCACACCTGGACCGGCACGCCCCTGAAGATCAGCGCCGAGACGACGAACACGGCGTACGTGCCGACCTTCCAGGACGAGAAGGCGAAGGGGCTCCTGTACGGGCAGATCTGGTGGCGCGTGCGTCCGGTGGTGAACGGGACGTACGGCGGGTGGTCCGCCCCGCGGCTCATCAACTACCAGGCCCCGACGTCGACGACCGCCGTGGCGCAGCTCACGCCGGCCACCGACTCCGACTCCGCGCTCACCCCGCAGCTCGAATGGACGCCGGTCACCGGAGCGGCGATGTACCGCGTCGACATCGCCACCGACCCGCTGTTCCACAACATCGTCGAGAGCGCGATCACCACGAACCAGGCATGGGCGTCGCGCACGCCCCTGCCGGACAACCAGGTGTCCACCGGCTACTACTGGCGCGTCGTGTGGGGCTCCGGCACCGTGCTGGAGAACCCGGCCTGGATGGTCGACGAGGCGACCGTCCCGACCGACGACTTCAAGAAGCAGACGAGCATCGTCCTCGGCTCCGGAGCGACCGGCGAGCTCACCCAGCCGCCGCTCCTGTCGTGGTCCGCGGTCAGCGGGGCGCCGAAGTACGAGCTCGAGCTGAGCCAGAACCCGCTGTTCGAGGTGAGCAGCCTCGGCGGCGCCGAGGTCGACCGGGTGAAGCTGTACGCCCTGGGCGTCATGCCCGGCACGCACATGCCGAACGCGAAGCACCTCGGCGACGGCACCTGGCACTGGCGGGTGCGGGCCGTCGACGGCGGCGACGCCGGCCAGACGTGGAGCCCCGTCGGCAAGTTCACGCTCACCTCGCCGCGTCCCGCCGCGAGCACCCCGGCGGACGGCGACACCGTCGTCGGGGCGCCGCTCATGCGGTGGTCCGCGGTGGCGCAGGCCTGCGGGTACGAGGTGCAGGTGGGGGACACCCCCACGCTCACCGACGCGGCGACGAAGGTCGCGACCGCGCAGACCGCCCTGGTCCTCACCGCGAAGGACATCACGAAGACCGGCCCCTGGTACTGGCGCGTGCGTGCGGACTTCTGCGACGAGCAGAAGGGTCAGTGGAGCCCGACCCGCAGCTTCACGAGCGTCCGTCCCCCGGACTTCGGCCTGAACGAGGTCCCCGCCAAGGTCGAGTACGGGGGCCGCACCACCGTCGTCGGGGCCCTCTCCTTCGGCGGCGCCCGCGTCAAGAAGCCGACCCTCGTCCTCGAGCGCCGCGTGTGGCCGGAGCGCGAGTACCGCTTCTTCGGCACCGTGAAGGGCGACGCCGCCGGGCGGTTCGCCTTCCGCATCAAGAACACCCGCACCGCGGCGTACCGCCTGCGGTGGGCGGCCGACGACACGCACCCCGAGGGGCAGGCGCCGTTCGCGATCCAGGTCCTCCCGCGGGTCGCCTTCACCGTCGGCGGCCGGAAGGTCGTGCGCCGCGGCAAGGTGATGGTCCGCGGGTCCGTGTTCCCCGCGCGCACCGCACTCATCCAGACGAAGGTGTCCGGTGGCTGGGAGACGATCCGCACGCTGAAGCTCAGGCGCACGCGGTTCGCCTTCCCGCTCAAGGCGACCCTCGTTCCGGGCCGCCACACCCTGCGGATGGTCGTGCCGGGCGACCAGTCGCTCTCCACGGCCCGGTCCCGCCAGCACCCGCTGTTCGTGTACGACAAGTTCGTCATCCGCGGCGGTCGCGGCCGATGACGGCGGCGCTCGACACGACGCCCCTCTGGTTCTGGGCGGCCGCCGCCGGCGCCCTGGGCCTCGCCCTCGGGTCGTTCTTCACGGTCGCGGCGCACCGCTGGCCGCGGGAGGAGTCCCTCGTCCACCCGCGGTCCCACTGCACCGCCTGCGCGCGCACCCTGCGCTGGTACGAGCTCGTCCCGGTCCTGTCCTGGGTCGCCCAGGGGGGCCGCTGCCGCGGCTGCGGCGCCGGCATCTCGTGGCGGTACCCCGCGATCGAGCTCGCGAGCGGCGCCCTCGCCGCCACCGCGATCGCCAGCTTCGGCGCGACGCCGCGCGGCGCGGCGGCGATGATCCTGCTCCTCGCGCTCGTGCCCGTCGTCGTCATCGACCTCGAGCACAAGCTCATCCCCGACGTGATCGTCCTCCCCTCGGCCGCGGCGGCGCTCGCCCTGGCCGTCGCGGCGGACCCCGCCCGCTGGTGGGTGCCGGTCGCCGCCGCCGGCGGCGCCTCGCTCTTCCTCCTCGTCCTGTCCCTCGT
>JBFLWO010000162.1:0-5501 GCA_040757755.1 Actinomycetota bacterium | reverse complement strand
GACCAGGCCGGCAGGGCGGTCGCCGGCATCGGCGACGTCAACGGTGACGGCCTCGACGACGTCGCCGTCGGCGCCCCCTTCGCGGACGCCGCCGCGCGACACCGTCCCGGCGCCGTGTACGTCGTGTTCGGGCGGCCCGGCGGCGCCAGCGTGGACCTGGCGTCCCTCGGCCCCGGCGGGTACGTGATCGAGGGGGCACACGAGCAGGTCAACCTCCCCACCGAGGTCATCCCCGGAAGCCAGGCGGGCGCGGCGGTCGCGGCCGCCGGCGACGTCAACCGCGACGGGCGCCCCGACGTGCTCGTCGGCGCGCCCACCGCGGACAACGCCCTCTTCGACCGCCCCCAGACCGGCGGCGCCTACGTCGTCTGGGGGAAGGCCACCACCACGCCGGTCGACCTGCGGGCGATGCAGTACGGGTCGTCGTCGACGGCGGGGGTCAGCGTCTTCGGCGCGTACGGCAGCGACGATGCGGGCCGCGCCGTGACCGGTATCGCCGACCGCAACGGCGACGGGCGGCCCGAGATCGTCGTCGGGTCGCCACGCGTCGGCGGCCCCTTCCCGCTCGTCCACCTCGTCCACGGGTTCACCTCCGGGGAGCGGTACCTGGGGAACTGGCACGCGGCGGACGGCATCCGTATGAACGGGGTGGCGTCGCACCGCCCCGGGTCCGCCCTCGACGGGGCGGGCGACACCGACCGGGACGGCCGCGAGGACCTGCTCGTCGGCGCCCCCGAGGCCTACGTGGACGGACGCGGCGCGGTCGGCACCGCGCACCTCGTGCGGCTCGGGGCGGGGACGCAGCTCCACCTCGACGGCCTCGGCGACCGGGGGCTCCGCGTCCTGGGCGCCGCGGCGGGGGACCGGGTGGGCCACGCCGTCGCGGGGGTGGGGGATGTCGACGGGGACGGCGCCCCCGACGCCGCCGTCGGCGCGCCCGGCCGCGGCGGGGACCGGGGCGCCGTCTACGTCCTGTTCGGGGACCGGCCCCGCACGCAGCCGTCGTGCGACACGGTGTGCCTCCCCGCGCGCGTGCGGGTGTCGGCCGGCCGGCGGGTCCGCGGGGTGCTCGTCGGCACGCGCGGCGGTGACCGCCTCGTCGGCGGGGCGAAGGACGACCGGGTGGAGGGCCGCACCGGCGACGACCTCCTGCTCGGAGGGGACGGCGGCGACAAGCTCCTCGGCGGGGCGGGCGGTGACCGCCTCGCCGGCGGCCCCGGGCGCGACGTCTACGCGGCGGGACCCGGCGACGACGTGGTGCAGGCCGCCGACGGGGTGGGGGAGACGATCGACTGCGGCCCGGGACGCGACGTCGCGGTCATCGACCCGCTGGACACGACGACGGGCTGCGAGCACCGCCGCATCGTGTGACCCGGCCGGGGGCCCTACGGGCCGACGCGCCGCACCCGGGCGTCGGCGGCGCGGGCGACGTCGCCGATCGCGATCCGGTTCGCGTCCAGGCGGGCATGCAGGGCGGGGTCCGACACGCCGAGGATCCGTGCGGCGAGCAGTCCGGCGTTCCAGCCGTTGTCGATCGCGACGGTCGCGACCGGCACTCCGCGCGGCATCTGCACGATCGACAGGAGGGAGTCCATCCCGTCGAGGGCGGTGGTGCGGACCGGCACCCCGATGACGGGGAGGGACGTGACGGACGCGAGCATCCCCGGCAGGTGGGCGGCGCCGCCGGCGCCGGCGACGATGACCCGCAGGCCCCGCTCCACGGCGGTGCGCCCGTACTCGAGCATCTCGACGGGGGTGCGGTGGGCGGACACCACGCGCACCTCGTGCGGCACCCTCAGCTCCGTCAGGGCCTCCGCGGCGCCCTCCATGACGTGGAGGTCGCTGTCGCTTCCCATCACGATGCCGACGAGGGGGGCACTCACAGGCCCACCGCCGCGGCGGCCGCGCGGGCGCGGGCGAGGGCCTCGTCGGGGGTGCGCCCGAGGGCCGTGACGTGTCCCATCTTGCGCCGCACGCGGATCTCCTTCTTGCCGTAGAGGTGGATGTGCGCCCCTTCCACGGAGAGGGCGGGGCCGATCGGGGACGCGGACGGGCCGGTGCGCGTGCCGAGGATGTTCACCATCGCGGCGGCCGGGGCGCGCATCGCGACGGACCCCAGCGGCAGGCCGAGCACGCCGCGCAGATGGTTCTCGAACTGCGACGTCTCACACGCCTCGATCGTGTAGTGACCGGAGTTGTGGGGGCGGGGCGCGAGCTCGTTCACCAGGACGGAGCCGTCCGCCAGGGCGAACAGCTCGACCCCCGTGACGCCGACGCCGTGGGCGGCGGCCGCGGCGGCCCGCGCCACCTCCTCCGCCGCCCGCGCCGCATGCGGCGGCACCGGGGCGGGGGCCACCACCTCGTGGCACACGTGGTCCCTTTGGACCGTCTCCACCACCGGGTAGACGGCCTCCTCCCCCGTGGCGGAGCGCGCCACCATCACCGCGAGCTCGCGCTGGAACGGGACGAACGCCTCGACCAGCACCCCGTCGCCGCGGTCGAGCCGCGGGAGGGCGGCGGCGGCCTCCGCGGGGGTGGCGCACGTCGCGTTGCCGTAGCCGTCGTAGCCCAGCGTGCGGGCCTTCATCACGAGCGGCCAGCCGAGGTCGCGGCCCGCCGCGTCGAGCTCCCTCTCGTCGCGCACCACGTGGAAGCGCGGCACCGGCAGCCCGGCGGCGTGCAGAAGCCCCTTCTGCAGGGCCTTGTCCTGCACCTGGGCGACGGCGGCGGCGCCGGGGCGCACCGGCGTGCCCGCCGCCTCGACCGCGGCGAGGGCGGCGGCGTCGACGAACTCGTTCTCGAGGGTGACGACCCCCACGGCCCGGCCGAGGGCGGCGACCGCCGCGGCGTCCCGCCAGTCGCCCTCCACGAGCCCGGCGGCGACCGGCGCGGCCGGGTCGTCGGGCGCGCCGAGGACGGCGACGCGGATCTCCAGGGGCCACGCGGCGAGGGCCGTCATCCGGGCGAGCTGGCCGGCGCCGGCGATGCCCACGTCGAGGAGGCCCCGGTGCGGGACGGCGGCGTCCCGTGCGAGGGTCGGGGCGGGCACGAGCACGCCTGGACGCTACCAGCCCGTGCATCGGTCCTCTTGCTACACTGCCGGTCCTCCGCGGGCGGTTAGCTCAGTTGGGAGAGCACCAGCTCGACAAGCTGGGGGTCGCCGGTTCGAGCCCGGCATCGCCCACTCCCCCGGTTCCGCGCCTACCAAAGCCGGAGCCGGGGCCCCCACGGGGCCCGCGCCCGAGATGAGCCGGGGAACAATCAGGGAACAGTCGCCGGGAGTAGCCCCCGGCACCCGACCCGTCCCGACACCCGCCCCAGACAGGGAGAGGTGGTCGGCGGGCCGGTCCGCGTCGGGCGCGGCAGGCGGGTCCCCGGCGGCGGCGGCCTCGGCCCGGGCGCGGCGCGCCTCCCCCTCCGCGGCGACCTGGGCGCGGGCCTCCCGGACGGCGTCGACGAGGCTCACCTTCGGCCGCAACGACCACTCGTCGAACTCATGGGCGTAGTGGCGCAGGGTCATCTCGCTCTTCGCGTGGCGCATCGCGCGCTGCACCTCCAGGATCGTGCGGCCCTCATGGATGAGGAGGCTGCCGAAGGTGTGGCGGCCGTCGTAGGGGTGCGGGTCGTCCCGCGTGAGCCCCGCGGCCTCCACCGCCGGCCGCCACACGCGCTGCCGCCAGTTCTTCAAGTCGAGGATGTGGTCGCCCTCCCGCCCCCAGATCACGGGGTCATCCGGCCGGGCGTCCGCGGGACGGGCGGCGGCGAGATCCTCCGCCAGCGGCGGGACGATCTCCACGCTGTCCGCCCGGCCGGTCTTCGTCGTGCGGGTCACGCCCTCCGGGGCGGCCCGGTCGACGCGCAGGGTGCGCTCCCCCACCTGCCCCCACGTCACGGCGATCGCCTCCGACGGACGCAAGCCGGCGAGGTACATGAGGCTCACCATGAGGGCGTCCCGCGGGGCCATCTGCGCGCGGATCCGCTCGAAGACGACGGGGGGCCAGGCGCGCCGGCCGGTCGCCCGGTGCCGCATGGTGCGGATCCCCGTGACGGGGTTGTCGGGGATGAGGCCGTCGGCGACGGCGGCGCCGAGACACGCGGACAGCTCCCTGCGCACGACGTTGTGGCGGTTCTCCGAGCAGCCGTCCCGGACGATCATCGCGAGGAACTCCCGGACGCGGGGCCGGCCGAGGTCCCGCAGCCGCACCTCCCCGACGTACGGCACCACCCATTTGTCCATCACCTGCGCCCTGTTCTGCCGCGACTTCGGCGCCCAGGCGTGGCCGTAGCGGCGGAACCACGTCTCCACCCAGTCGACGAGGAACATGCTGGAGGGTTCCGGGTCGGCGAACGCGCCGAGCGACAGGCGGCGGCGGGTCTCCCCGTCGAACGCGACGGCCTGCGCGCGGTCGTGGAACGTGCGGGACCGCTGGCGGCCCTCCTCCCGCCACCGCACACGCCACACCCCCGCCCGGACGCGGTGCACGCTCATCACCCCTGCCCCACCCGGGCGACGACGAGCCGCCCGTCCGCGACGCCATCCACGACACCGACCGCCCGCGCGGCCTCCTGGACGCGCTCGGAGGCGAGGATCACCTGCTGCGCCACCACCCGCCAAACGGGGGAGTCCTCCAGACACGACATCGCCGTCGCGAGCTCGTCGAGGTGGGCGACCACCCGCACCAGGTGGTCCCCGGCCCCCGCGAGCGCCGCACGCGCCCGCTCCCCACGCAACGCGGTGAGGGCGTCCATCACTCCGCCCCGCCGAGCGCCTCGAACGCCCCGGTGCAAGACGCCCGGCACTCCTCCTCACCGCACCACGGGCACTCCTCCGTGTAGCAGCGGGGGCAGAGCTGCGCGACGGGGTCGTCGACGTCCTCCGGGGCCCCGGGCTCACCGCAGCCGGGGCACGGGGCGCCGGCGACCGCCGCGGCGGCGTCCGAGCGGAGGTTGCGGCTGAGCCTCTTCTCGAGGGCGGCCCCGAGCGCGTCGGGGGCGGCGGCGCGCACCAGGTCGACGACGAGGCGCGGCACCCCCGCCGCCGGCCCGCCGCCGTACTCGCCGGGGACGCGGTCGTCGCCGCGCTCGCTCTTCACGAGGGCGTCCTGACTGGCGGCGTAGCCGGCGAGGAGGACCTGCAGGGTCCGGCCGATCACCTCCTCCGCCGTGCGGGCCGAGAGGACCCGGTCGAGGACCGTCTCCGCCGCCCGGGTGCGGGGGTGGTACGTGACCTTCACCGCGCCGTTCTTCTGCGTCGCCTCCGTCTGGAGGGCGTGGTCGGTGAGGCGTGCGCCCTGCGCCGCGACCGGCATCTGGTGCTCGAGGGCGATGAGGCACACGCAGAGCGCCATCTCCCGCGTCACCGCCGGCGGCTGCCAGAACCGCTTGTAGAGCTCCGCGCCGAGCGCGAGGTTCCGGCCCCTGGCCTTGGTGCGCGCCTTCACCTCCTTCTCACGCTCACGCCGGCGGAGCTCCTTCTCGTCGACGTCGCCCGCGGCGGCGTC
>JBFLWO010000161.1:0-5512 GCA_040757755.1 Actinomycetota bacterium | reverse complement strand
ATGGGGTGGTTCCTCCTGGTGGGGGTCGCGGTGTGCGATCCGGTGGAGGAAGCATCACGCCGGGATTGGTACGCGCCGTTCGCAAACCGTAAGGGCGGCGGGGGCGGCGTGAAAGAAGGATGTGAGGACCCGGCGCGGTGAAGGACGCGGCCCCCGTCGCCGATGGTGCGGGAGGGGAACGCACCGACAAGGACGTCCGGATTGGCCCGCCTTCTCGCCCGCCTCACCGCCCTGGCCGCCGCCATCGCGTCCGCCGCCGTGCCGGGCGCCGCCACGGCGGCGGCGCCGACGGACACGGGGCTCCGCCCCGTCGACGACCCGCCGCGGGTGCTCGTGATCGCCTCCCAGCGCACCGAGCGCGGGCGCCACGGCTCGGTCGAGCGGGCCGAGATCATGGCGGCCGAGCTGGAACGGCTCGGCGTGGGCACGCGCGTCGCCGGCGACGAGGCGCTCACCTCGCCCGTGGCCCTGCACGCGGCCGACGTCCTCGTCCTTCCGTACGTCGCCTGCATGACGATCCCCGCCCGCCAGTCCGTCGCCGCGTTCGCCCGCCGCGGCGGAGGGGTGATCTTCGCCTACTTCGGCGGACGCGACGACGAGCGGTGCGTCCCGCTCGTCGGGCAGGGAACCGAGCGGCGCTACCTCGGGCGAAGCCACTACGGTGGCAACACCGAGTGGGCCGACCTCTCCCCGCTCATGGGCGCGTGGTTCCTGAACGACGTGGAGCAGGAGCGGGCGACCTTCCGGGTGTCGACCGCGAGCCCCGCCGGGGCGCGCATCGCCCACTACGCCGCCGGCCGGCTGAGCGACATCGAGATGTGGCGTCCGACCATGCTGTGGACCGAGCTCGTGCAGCTCCACCGCGCCCCCGCCGGGGAGGTCCTCACCACCCCGCTCAGCCAGACCGCCCGGCCGCTCGTCGTCTACCGCTCGGCCGTCGGCGCGAAGGACGCGCGCGCACGCCGCGGCGCGGTCGTGGCCTGGACGAACACCTACGGGGCGGGGCGCACCGCGTACCTCGGCTTCGACATCATGGACCTCTGGCACCCGTGGGCCAGCCGCTTCTCGAACGGCGCGCCGGCCGCGCTGACCGCCGACGCCGTGATGCTCGGCCTCGTCGACTGGGCCCGCGGCGGGGCGCGCACCGACGCCCGCCCCGGCGCCTGATCGGTCTCCGAGCGCCCCGGCAGAACCGGCAGCACAGGCGGATCGCGCTCGCCGACACTCAACTCCTGGCGCGAGCGGCCGACGACACACCCATGGACCCCGTCGGCGACAGGGAGCCCGCCGTGACCCTGCCGGAGACCCGAGACCTGCCCACCGGTGACGCCCCCGGTGCCCTCGCCGCCGAGGAGCGGCCGCACCGTCCGGGCCTCGACGACGACGCCGTCGCGCGCATCCGCGCCGTCGCCCCCGTCCTCGCCGGCCGTCGCCACGACATCGCCCATGCGTTCGCGGACCGCCTGCGCGCCACCCCCGGATTCGAGGACGTCGCCGCCCGCGACCGCGCACTCGGCGTCGCCGTCGACGCCCTCCTGACCGCCATCGACGACCTCGCCGATCCGCGCCTCGACGCCGCCCGCGTCGCCGCCGGCCGCCGCACCGCCGACGCCTTCATCCGCGCCGGCCTGCCGCTGGAGACACACCAGGCCACCCTCGCCGCCATCCGCGACGCGACCGTCCGGGCCGTCCTCCACGAGGGCGGCGACCCCGGCGACCAGGCCGCCACCATCGCGGCCGTCGACCGCCTCCTCACCGCCGACGACGGCACCGTCGCCGCCTGCTACTGCGAAGAGGCCCGCACCAGCGAGGAGCGCCGCTCCCACCAGCACGTCGAGGCCGCCAGCCTGCGCGTCATCCGCGACACCGCCGCGGCCATCTTCGAGACCCGCGCCGACCTGCCCGCCACCCTGCGGGTCCTCGCCGACGCCGCCCGCCGCGCCCTGGGGGCGGAACGCGCCAGCTGCTACGTCCACAGCGAGGACGGCGCCCGCATCGAGGCCGTCTACACCACCGAGGAGAACCCGCGGCTGCGGCACTTCCTGGAGGAGGCCGTCGGCAAGACCCGTGACGACATGCCGATCTGGCGGCACCTCCTCGAAAGCCCCGACCCCGTCGTGAGCGTCGCAGACATCGAGACCGGCCCCCTCCCCCGGGAGCTGCGCGACGGCCTCGGCGTCGGCGCGTTCCTCGGGGTGCGCCTCGAGCACACCTCCGTGTCGGGGGACGGGCGCCCCATCGTCCTCGGCTCGCTGTTCGCCAGCTGGGCGGAGCCGCAGACCTTCACCCCCGAGGACCGCCTCAACGCCACGAACCTCGCCACCCTCGGCGCCCTCGCCCTCGCCAACGCCCGGCTGCGCGCCAGCCGCCTGCACCTCGAGGTGGAGCTGCGCCAGGCGCAGAAGCTCGAGGCGATCGGCCAGCTCGCCGCCGGCGTCGCCCACGAGATCAACACGCCGATCCAGTTCGTCGGCGACAGCGTCTACTTCCTCACCTCCGCGTTCGACGACCTCCTCGGCCTGATCAGCAGCTACCGGGCCCTCGCCGAGGCCGCCGCCACCGGCACCGTCGAGGCCGAGCTCCTCGACGAGATCGGCGAGACGGAGGCGGAGATCGACCTCGACGAGCTGATCGGGGAGATCCCGGAGGCGCTGGAGCGCACCACCCTCGGCGCCGAACGGGTCAGCGAGATCGTCCGGGCGATGAAGGAGTTCGCGCACCCGCAGGAGGCGGAGCAGGCCGTCGCCGACCTCAACCACGCCATCCAGTCCACCCTCACCGTCGCCCGCAACGAGCTGAAGTACGTCGCCGACGTCGAGACGGACCTGCAGCCCATCCCGCCCGTCACGTGCCACATCGGCGACGTCAACCAGGTCGTGCTGAACCTGCTCGTCAACGCCGCCCACGCCATCACCGAGGCGATCGAGGACGCGGAGCCCGGCACCCGCGGCGTGATCCGCGTCTCCACCTCCGCGGAGGACGGCGTCGTCACCATCAGCGTGTCCGACACCGGCAAGGGCATCCCGGAGGACATCCAGGGACGCATCTACGACCCGTTCTTCACCACGAAGGAGGTGGGGCGCGGCACGGGGCAGGGCCTCGCGATCTCGCGCACCATCGTCGTCGAGAAGCACGGCGGCGCCATCGACTTCGACACGACCCCCGGGGTGGGCACCACGTTCCACGTGCGCCTCCCCGTGGACGGCAAGCCGGCACCCGACACCGCGACGACGTGACCGGGATCCTCTTCGTCGACGACGAGGAGCTCGTCCTTCAGGGGCTCAGGACCGCGCTGCGCCCCGAGCGCAAACGCTGGGACATGGTGTTCGCGTCGAGCGGCGAGGAGGCCGCCCGCAGCCTGGAGGAGCACCACTTCGACGTGGTCGTCACCGAGGCGCGCATGCCGGGGATGGACGGCGTGCAGCTTCTGTCCATCGTGAAGGAACGCCAGCCCGGGGCGGCGCGGCTCGTGCTGTCCGGCGACACCGACGAGGCCGCCAACCGCCGCTTCCTGAACCTCGCCCACCAGTTCCTCGCGAAGCCCGCCCGGCCGGAGGTGGTGCGGGAGGCGCTCGACCGCACCTGCCGGCTGCGCGCCCTGCTCGCCGACGAACGCCTCGTCGCCCTCGTCGGCGACACCGACACCCTGCCGGTCCCGCCCGCCCTGCTCGCCCGGCTCGACGCGGCGCTCGCCGACCCCGACGCGTCCCTCAGGGACGTCGCGGAGATCGTGGAGGGCGACCCCGCGATGTGCGCGAAGGTGCTGCAGGTCGTGAACTCCGCGTTCTTCGGCCTGCCGCGCCACGTGGGACGCCTCGCCGAGGCGATCAGCTACCTGGGCCTGGCGGCGCTGCGCCACCTCGTGCTGTCCGTCGCGGTGGTGGGCGGATGGTCGTGCCGGTCCCCCGCGGCGGCCCGCGTCGTCGCCGACGTCCGGGCCCGCGGCCTGCCCACCGGCGCCCTCGCCCGCACCATCGCCACCGAGCTCGGCGTCGCCGGCCGTGACGAGGCGTTCCTCGCCGGCGTCGTCCACGACGCCGGGATCCTGATGCTCGCCTCCCGCATGGAGGACCGCTACGCCGCGATCGCCGCATCCGCCGACGCCGCCGGGGAGCCGCTGCACCAGGCGGAGGCCCGGGAGCTCGGCGTCACGCACGGCGCCGCCGGCGCGTACCTGCTGGGCCTGTGGGGGCTGCCCACCCCGGTCGTGGAGGCGATCGCCCACCACCACGACCCCGCCGGCCTCGACCCGGACCGCTTCGACCTCGCCGCCGTCCTGCACGTGGCGGAGGCCCTCGTCGCGGAGCGCACCGGATCCGGGGACCGGTGCCGGCTCGACACCGACCACCTGCAGCGCCACGGGATGGCCGACCGGGTCGGCGCGTGGCGCGCCGGCCTCGACGCGGGCCTGGCCGCATGACGACGCTCTCCGGGCCGCCACGGCGCGCGCGGGCCCCCCGCCGGGCGCTTCCGCGCGTGCTCGCCGTCGACGACGAGCCGCTGCTCCTCGCCGCGATCGTCCCGGCGCTGCGCTCCGTCGCCGAGGTGCACACCGCCCTCGGCGGCCGCGCCGGCCTCGAGCTCCTCGCCCAGGCCGGCCCGTTCGCCGTGGTCATCTCCGACATGCGGATGCCGAAGATGGACGGCGTCGAGTTCCTCACCCGCGCCCGGGAGATGGAGCCCGACGCGGTGCGCATCATGCTCACCGGCCAGACCGACCAGGACTCCGCCGTCGCCGCGATCAACAGCGGCGGCGTGTTCCGCTTCCTGGTGAAGCCGTGCCCCACCCCGGTGCTGCGCGCCACCGTCGCCGAGGCCCTCGAGGAGCACGAGCGGATCCGGGACCACCGCGGCCAGGCGCGCCGCGCCATCGCGGCGAGCGTCCGCGCCCTCGCCCGCGCCGTCGACGCGAAGGACCCCTCCACGAACCTGCACTCGGAGCGCGTCGCGAACGTCGCGGAGCAGATCGCCGTCGCCCTCGGCTGGTCCCCGGAGGCGACCGCGGACGTGCGCGACGCCGGCCTCGTCCACGACGTCGGCAAGATCGGCATCCCCGACCACATCCTGCTGAAGGCGAGCCGCCTCACCCCCGAGGAGTTCGAGCGAGTCAAGACGCACGCCCCCGTCGGCGCCCTCATCGTCAGCGAGTTCATGACGGAGGCGCAGGTGTCGTGGGTGCGCGGCCACCACGAGCGCCACGACGGGGCCGGCTACCCCGACGGCCTGGTGGGCGACGACGTGCCGGAGGGCGCCCGGATCCTGGCGCTCGCCGACGCGTGGGACGTGATGCGCACCGGCCGCCCCTACGCGGAGGCGCTCAGCGTGCAGCAGGCCCTCGGCGAGTGCATCGGCCATGCGGGCCGGCAGTTCTGCCCCGTCACCGTCGAGGCCCTCGTCTCGGTGGTGCGCCGCGGCCGCCTCGACCCGCCCCACACCGAGCCGGGGGCGCCGTGACGACATCGCTGCCCACGCCGCTGCCCGCCGCCTCGGGACGCGCCTCGGGGATCCCACG
>JBFLWO010000160.1:0-5523 GCA_040757755.1 Actinomycetota bacterium | reverse complement strand
CCGCCGCGCCGGTCAGGGCGTCACTCCCGCCACTCGACGACGTCGTCGAGCGGCGGGCGCGGCGTGGCGGGGCGCGCCGCCCCGTCGTGGCGGCCGAGGTAGACGAACGCGACGATGGCGTCGGCCGGGGCGAGGCCCAGGTGGTCGCGCACCTCCTCCTCGTCGACCATCGCGCCGGTGCGCCAGATCGCGGCGAGGTCGCGGGCGGCGGCCGCGAGGAGCAGGTTCTGCACGGCGGCGGCGACGGCGTCCCGGTCCTCGCGCCGGGTCACCGGGTCGTCGGAGGTGGCGCGCGCGATGCACGCGATCACCACGGGGGCGCGGTCCAGGCGGGCCGCCTCCTTCTCGCGGGCGCCGTCCGGCAGGTCGGGGCGGGCGGCGGCGACGGCCCGGGCGTGCGCGTCCCCCAGGGCGCGGCGTGCCGCACCCGTGAGGACCACGAACCGCCACGGGGCGGTGAGGTGGTGGTTCGGGGCGCGGATCGCCGCGGTGAGGATCTCCGCGACGGTCTCCCGCGGCACGGGGTCCGGGGGGATGCGGCCGACGCTGCGGCGCGAGGCGATGAGGTCCACGATGTCCATGGTGGGGGACGCTAATGGATGGTCGGGCGTCGGCGGCGTACGACCGGCCCTGGCCTCGACGGTCTCGAGGCCGGGCGCCTCCTGGGTCTGTGCATCTCCATTCCGCAGGCCTGCTCGTGTGGCGCGCGTGAGCGGAGTCGTCTGCGTCGCTTCGGGTTGTCCTGGAGGAACTGGAGCTGGAGCGCGGCCGGCGTGACGCCCCTCATCTCGCTGATCTGTGGGGCCGTCATCCCCCTCCAGGCGTTCGGGTAGTGGTGCTCGAGATCGTCGAGGATGACGAACCGGTAGGAGTTCCCCGCCGTGGTCCCCGGGGACCGGCTGGTCGTCGACGAGGACCTGGGACCAGGCCGGTGTCGCGACCCGGTCGAAGACGTGCGGCTGCGTGACGAGGTCGTCGATCGACGTCGCGCCGCTCCTCGGCCGCTGCAGCGAGAAGAGGCAGGTCGCGTTGCGCAGGACGCCGCCGAGCGTCTGCTCGATCGCGTCGGTGTCCGTGACGGGCAGCTCGCTGCCCCCGTTGAGGGGGGTGTGGCGGTCGTCGAGCGACCCCATCCCCGCCCAGAAGGGGATTGCGTTGCGCGACGGCCGGAACGGGTCGCTCCGGCACAACTGCCCGGCCCCGGCGCCCCACCCTGCCCCGGCGGCGAACACGTCGCCGGCCTCGGCGGCGAGGCGGTGCGCCATCTGGGCGCCGTTGGAGAAGCCCGCGATGGAGATCCGCCGGCGGTCGATGCGCAGCTCGCGGCGGACGTCGGCGACGACGGCGCGGATGAACGCGACGGGAAGCCCCACGAGGTTGGCGAAGGACGCCCGCGGGGGACCGCTGTCCGGCGTCACTCCGGGGCCACTGCACGCCGTCGCTCCCGGCCGCTCTACATACGGCACTCGGAGGGTGGCGGCGAGATGAGCCGAGAGTGTCGGCACATCTCGGTGGCTGTCCGGTCTAGCCTGGAACGTGGCGACGGGAGGCGGACTGCATGGGCGGTGCGCTTGTTCGAGGTCGGGATGCACTGCGACGGAAGGCGTGGGGAGACGCCTACGCACAGTTCGCCTCCGCTGATTCCGAGGAGACGCTCGAGCCGGCCGACCTCGAGGGGGCCGCGCTCGCGGCGTACCTGACCGGCAGGGACGACGAGTGCGAAGCGCTCTGGGCCCGTGCGCATCGCGCCTGGCTGGACGGCCGAGACCTCCAGCGGGCCGCCCGGTGCGCCTTCTGGCTCGGTCTGCCGCTCCTCCTGAAGGGCGAGATGGCTCGCGGCGGCGGCTGGCTTGCCCGTGGCGCGCGGCTCTTGGACGAGCTCGGGAGCGACTGCGCGGAGCGCGGCCTGCTGCTCGTTCCGGTGGCACTCCGAGCCCTGTCGGCCGGCGATCCTGCGAGCGCGATGGAGACGATCGGTCGCGTGGAGGAGATCGGCGAGCGCTTCGGTGACCCGGACGTGCTGGCCTTCGGTCGTCTCGGGGGCGGGCAGGCGCTGATCGCGCTCGGCGATGTCCGGGAGGGCGTTTCCCGGCTCGACGAGGCGATGGTGGTTGTCACCGCCGATGAGGTGTCGCCGATCGCCACGGGGCTTGTCTACTGCGCCGTGCTGCTGGCCTGTCAGGACACGTTCGACCTGGCCCGCGCGGAGGAGTGGACAGCGGTGCTGTCCCGCTGGTGTGACGCGCAGCAGGACCTCGTTCCCTTCCGTGGCGACTGCCTCATCCATCGGGCGGAGGTCCTGCAAGTGCGTGGCCAGTGGTCGGAGAGCCTGGCCGAAGCGCGCCGCGCGTGCGACTGGCTCGCCGGCCGCCCCGCCGCCGGCCGCGCCCACTACCAGCTGGGGGAGCTCCACCGGCTGCGCGGCGAGTTCACCGAAGCCGATCGGCACTATCGTGCCGCCAGCGCCTCGGGACGCCGGCCCCAGCCCGGCTGCGCTCTGCTCCGCCTGGCGCAGGGCCACCTGGACGCGGCGGCGGCGATGATCGAGCGAACGGTCGAGGACGCGCGCGACCCCGTGACGAGAGCCGCCACCCTGCCCGCCTCCGTCGAGATCGCGCTCGCCCGCCGGCGCGTCGCAGCTGCGCGGAGTGCCGCCGATGAGCTCTCCGCGCTCGCCGCAGACCGAGAGGCTGCGCTCCTGCACGCGGTCGCCGCACATGCGCTCGGGACGGTGCTGCTCGCCGAGGGCGACCCGCAGGCCGCCTTCGCGGCGCTCCAGGAGAGCTGCGTCCGCTGGGTCGAAGTCTCGGCGCCGTACGGGCAGGCGCGCGCCCGTGTCGGGCTCGCGCTCGCCTGCCGAGCACTCGGCGACGGCGACAGCGCCGACATGGAGCTCGACGCCGCACGCAGCGTCTTCGCCCGGCTCGGCGCGTCTCCCGACCTCGAGCGAATCGAACGGCTCTCGGGCGGGCCGACTGCTGCGACCGGTGCCGGCCTGACACCACGCGAGCACGAGGTGCTCGCACTCGTCGCCGCAGGGCACACGAACTGGCAGATAGCGGCGGCGCTCGTCATCAGCCCGCATACGGTCAGGCGCCACCTCCAGAACATCTTCCGCAAGCTCGGCGTCTCCTCACGCGCCGCCGCGACGGCCTACGCCTTCCAGCACGACCTGGTCGGCGACGGCGGCGTGGTACGAACGAACCAGTAGCCGCGTTCGAGCAAGTTGGTATCTGCGGGCGATGCGGCCGGCCTCGGCCGCCTCCTACCGTAGGCGAGTAAGCAAACGCGACCCGTCCTGGCGGTCGCAGTGAGGAGGCACGCCATGACACAGCAGGCCATCTCGTACGAGACCTTCTGGGGCGGCCCGGCGGCCAACTACGAGCGCTACTTCGTCCCCGCGATCGGGGCGCCGCTCGCCCACGACCTGGTCGAGCTCGCCGAGCTCCAGCCCGGCGAGCACGTCGTCGACATCGCCTGCGGCACAGGGATCGTGACGAGGCTCGCGGCCGAGCTGGTCGGCGGCGACGGCACCGTCGCCGGGGTCGACGTCAACCCCGGCATGCTTCAGGTCGCCCACAAGGCCGCCGGCAATCCGGCGATCGAGTGGCATCAGGCGAGCGCCGAGGCGCTCCCGCTTGGGGACGCCACCTTCGACGTGGCGCTCTGCCAGATGGGGCTGCAGTTCTTCCCCGACCGGCCGGGAGCCCTACGCGAGATGCGGCGCGTCCTCAGGCCCGGCGGCCGCGTCGTCCTCAACGTCCCCGGCCCGACGCCGCCCGCGCTCGCCGTGCTCGAGCAGGCGCTGCGACGGCACATCGGTCCCGCGGCCGGGGGGTTCGTCGCAGCCGTGTTCTCCCTCCACGACACCGACGAGGTCCGCACGCTCCTCGAGGGTGCCGGCTTCGCGGACGTGGAGGCGAGCTCGGAGCGCAAGACGCTCAGGGTGCCGCCCGGGGAGCAGTTCCTCTGGCAGTACGTGTTCAGCACGCCGGTCGCCGACGCCGCGAGCAAGCTCGCCGAGGACACTCGCGCCGACCTTCAGCGGGAGGTCGTGACCGGTTGGGCGCCGTTCGCCGAGGACGGCTCGCTCGTCCTCGAGGTCGATCTGACGAGCGCGACCGGACGCAGAGCCTGAGCAGCGAAACCCTGGGCCCTTCCGCGACGGGCGCCGCGTACGGCCGCGGCGCCCGTCCACACCGACCCGTCCACACCGAGACGAGGAGCGGACGCGACCGCTGTCGATCCCGGGCGCGGCACGACGGCGCCGAGCGGGCAGCGACCACGTTGCAGCAGTCGCCAGGAGGGGTTCCGGACCACCATGCGCCCGCTCGCCTGCGGACGACGGATGCACCGAGCGCGAGTCAAGCCGCGCTCGTGGCCTTGCCGCGACCGTCGAGCCCGCAGACCGGCTCCCCGTCACGGCCGGCGACCACCTCCTCGACATCGGCTGCGGTCTCGGCGGACCGGCCCGCTCATCGAGCACGCCCCAAACCCCGACGCGGCCGCCGCGGAGGCCGGGGCGGCGCCCGTCACCCGCGAAAAGCGGCGGCCACCGCCAGGTCACCGTCCGCGACGCCGCCTCCGGGCAGGCCCGAAGAGCCCTCATGACCCTCGCCGACAACTCCCGCCACGCCTCGGCGTGGGCCCAGCAGATCTACGCGCGGGCCCGCGCACGCGGGAAACGCCACCCCCACGCCATCCGCATCCTCGCCCGCGCCTCGCTGCGCGTCATCGGGGCGTGCCGACACACCCACCGGCCCTACGACCCGGCCCGCCACCGCGCCCTCCGGCAGACGCTGGCCGCCTCAGCTCAGGCGACTCACCCGTATCCCAGGTCGTCGAGGTGCCGCTCGTCCATGCCGAGGTGGTGGCCGATCTCGTGCAGCACCGTGATGCGGATCTCCTCGCGCAGCTCGTCCCGGTCCGGGAAGTCCTCCACCAGCGGACGCATGTAGATCGCGATTCGGGGCGGCAGGGCTCCGTGGCGGGCGTCCGGCTCACTGAGGGGGGCCCCGTGGTACACGCCGTACAGGTCCGGGTCGTCCGGGTCCTCGTCCTCCACGACGATCGCGACGTGGGCGAGGGCCGCGGCGAACGGCGCGGGGACCTCGTCGACGGCGTCCGCCACGATCCCCTCGAACTCCCGGCGTCCCATCGGCACGGCCGCGATGCTAGTGCCCCGCGTCGCAGATCTCTCGGCATCTGGCGGCTGCGAAGTCGCGCCGGATCCTGGGTGCTCGTGCGGCTGAGCGTGCGGGAGGCGGGGTCCTCGGTCGGGCCGATATTCCCGATATCGGCCCTTCCTGCGTCCCCCGTCCGGCGGGACTTTTCGCTCGCCAGAGCGTCAAGGAACCTGCGACGCGGGACACTCGTGGTCTGACAGCGAAGTAGGGGCCGGGTTCCGGCGGGCGAGACCGAGCGGGCGTCCCCCGGTCGGGCGGCGGTCCCGGCAGGGGCGTCGAGCGCGGCGCACCGGGCGGGGCGGGGCGCGGGGAACTGGACGAACGGGGGGGGCCGGCC
>JBFLWO010000159.1:0-5530 GCA_040757755.1 Actinomycetota bacterium | reverse complement strand
AGCCCCCTCACCGGCCTCGGCGCCACGTTCGTCGCGGAGGCGCGGGCCGCGGGCCTCGACCCGCGGTTCCTCGTCGCGATCTCCGGCGCCGAGACGAGCTTCGGCACGTACGGCCCCGCCCAGGCGATCCACAACCCGTTCGGGCTCGGCCCCCACCGCGTGTACGCGACGTGGCAGGACGCGATCGCCGCGGCCGCCCGGAACCTGGCCGGCCCGCTGTACCTCGGCGACGGGCGGGTCACGATCGCCGCGATCCAGGCGCGCTGGGCGCCGCTGGGGGCGGCGAACGACCCCACGAACCTGAACTCGAACTGGACCCGCGGCGTGTCGCGCTTCTACGCCGAGCTGGGCGGCGACCCCACCGGCAGCGTCTTCACCTCGGTCACCGCGCCGGCGTCGCCGGCGCCCGGCACGCAGACCGCCGCCGAACGGCTGCCGGCGCCGCTCGCCCAGGGGCCGGCGGTGGCGGTGGCGGGCGGCGGCAGCGGCATGGGCCCGCAGGTCGCGCAGGACGCCCTGCGGTTCCTCGGCACCCCCTACCTGTGGGGCGGCGAGCTGCCGTCGACCGGGTTCGACTGCAGCGGCTTCATGAAGTACCTGTACGCGCAGCGCGGCGTGACCCTGCCCCGCGTCGCGGAGGATCAGGCCGCCGTCGGGATCCCCGTCCCGCCGCAGGCGCTGCGGGCCGGCGACGCCATCTTCTTCGCGGACTCCACCGGCTACATCCACCACGAGGGCATGTACCTGGGCGGCGGCTACTTCATCCACGCGCCGAAGACCGGGGACGTCGTGAAGATCTCCTCCCTGTACGAGTCGTACTACGCCCGCCAGTACGCGGGGGCCCGCAGGTACTGACCCCGATCCCCGGGCGCCGCGCCGCGGGGGATGGCACGATGCCGCCCATGACGTCTGACGGTGCCGCCACCAGGCGGAACGGGCACGAGGAGCGCGTCCTGTCGGTGAACGTCGGGGGCATCCGCGAGGTGTCCCACAACGGCTCCCCCGTGCCGACCGGCATCTACAAGCACCCGGTCGACGGGCCCGTCGCCGTCGACGCGACCGGCCTGGCCGGCGACGAGCAGGCGGACCTCTCCGTCCACGGCGGCGCCGACAAGGCCGTCTACCTGTACAGCCACGAGGACTACCTGTACTGGGCGCAGGAGCTCGGCCGCGCCCTCGCGCCCGGCGAGCTCGGCGAGAACCTCACCGTCACCGGCCTCACCTGCGACGTCGTCCGCATCGGCGACCGCCTGCGCGTGGGCGGCGCGCTGCTCGAGGTGTCGGTGCCCCGCGAGCCGTGCTTCAAGCTCGGCATCCGCATGGGGGACAAGCGCTTCGTCGCGCGGTTCCGAGAGTCCGGTCGCACCGGCTTCTACACGCGCGTCGTCGAGCCGGGCGCCGTGCAGGTCGGCGACGCCGTCTCCCTCGTCGAGACCGACCCGGCGTCCCCCACCGTGCGCGACGTGCACGACGCGTACGTCGGCGGACGCGACGACGCGGCCCTGATGCTGCGCATGGCCGCCGTGCCGCGGCTCGCGACGGGCTGGCAGGAGTGGATGGCGCGCCGCGCCGAGGAGGCCGCGCAGGCCGGCTGACCCCGGCGGGTGCCGGCGGCCCCGGCCCCGCTAAGCTGCCCCCGTGCACCCGGATCTGGGATCCATCGGGCCGCTTGAGTTCCACACCTTCGGGCTGATGGTCGCCCTCGGCCTTGTCGCCGCCGGCTGGTTCCTGTCCCAGGACGTCCGGCAGCGCGGCCTTCACAGCGGCCTCGCCCTGGAGATGATGCTCGCCGCGGGCGTCGGCGGCCTCGCCGGGTCCCGCGTCTACTACATCGTCGAGACGGGCGACACGGGCGGGGGCCTCCTCTCCGGCAGCGGCCTCGTGTGGTACGGCGGGCTCATCGGCGGCGCCGCCGCCGTCATCGCGGTCGGCGCACTGCGGCGCGTGCCGGTCGGCGTCATCGCGAACATGGCGGCCCCCGGGCTCGCCATCGGCCAGTGCCTCGGGCGCATCGGCTGCCAGCTCGCGGGCGACGGGGACTACGGCACCGCCAGCACCCTGCCGTGGGCGATGAGCTACCCGGACGGCACCGTCCCCACCCTGGAGGAGGTGCACCCCACTCCCATCTACGAGTCGCTCGCGCTGCTCGTCATATTCGCGGTGCTGTGGCGCCTGCGGGCGCGCTTCGCGCAGCCGTGGAGCCTGTTCGGCCTGTACGCGGTGATGTCCGGCACGATGCGGTTCCTCGTCGAGTTCGTGCGCCGCAACCCCGACGAGCTCGGCACGCTCACCGCCGCCCAGCTCATCTCCCTGGCCCTCGTCGCGGTCGGCGCGACCCTCTTCGCCACCGCCCGCCGCCGCCCGACCCGCCTGGCCCCCGCCTGAGGGGCTAACCCGTCTGGGCCTCGGGTCCTCCCGGGACCCACAGCACGTCCCCGGCCCCGGCGGCGTGGTTGCAGGCGCGCGCCAGGACGAACAGCAGGTCCGACAGGCGGTTGACGTAGGCGAGGGCCTGCTCGTTCACCCGTTCGACGTCGGCGAGGGCGACGACGGCGCGCTCCGCCCGGCGGCACACGGTGCGGGCGTGGTGGAGCGCCGCCGACGCGGCGGTCCCCCCCGGCAGCACGAAGCTCGTGAGGTCCGGCAGGGCGGCGTTCGCCTCGTCGCACCACGCCTCCAGCCGCTCCACCTGCGCCGCCGTGACCCGCAGGCGGCTGCGTGCCGGGTCGCCGCCGTGCGGCACGGACAGGTCGGCCCCCAGGTCGAACAGGTCGTTCTGCACCTGCGCCAGCCAGGCGTCGAACCCGGGGGGAAGCGGCGCCTGACGCGCCACGCCGATCACCGCGTTCACCTCGTCCACCTCGCCGAACGCCGTGACCCGGGCGTCGGTCTTCCGGGTGCGGGACCCGTCCCCGAGGTGCGTTCCCCCGTCGTCACCCGTGCGGGTGTAGATCTTCGTCAGCCGGACCACGTGGCCAATCTACCCCCGCGCGCCGGGCCGCATGCCCGGCCCCGGGCTAGCCCTGGAAGTCCTGCGTGATCAGGAGGGCGCCGGTGCAGGTGCGGATCGCGCCGATGCCGAACCGCGTGTACGCCCGGCTCAGCAGGGTGCGCCGGTGCGTGGGGCTCCGGGCGAGCAGGCCCATCGCCTGCTCCGGGCTCTGCGCCATCGCCAGGTTCTCGCCGGCGACGCGGCCGCCGGCCCACGGGAACGCCCCGCCGCGGCTCGAGTGCTGGAAGTAGCCGCCGGCCGCCATGCTCCGGGAGTGCCTCCGGGCGGCGGACGTGAGGGCGCCCTTCGGGCGCAGCCGCGGCAGCCCCATGGAGGAGCGGAACGCGTTCGTGAGGCTCCGGAGCGTCCTCTCGGCCGACGCGTCGTACCCGGAGCCCGGGCCCAGGCACAGCCCGTCGTCGACGGCGGGCGTCGCCGCGGGCGCGGCGGCCAGGAGGGCGCAGGCGGCGGCGGCCGCAGAGAGTCGAGCCGTGCGCGCGAACGTCACGGGCGGAACCTCCTGGATCGCTCGTCGGGGTCGGGGTACGGGCTGTCCGGCGGGCCCCGGCCAACCTACCCCCTGCATCGCTCCATCGGCGCGCCGGGCCGACTACTTGAGCATTCGATCTGCCCAATTTCGACAAAACCGGACCGCGTCGTCGCGGGAGCGGACACGCCCGACGAGAATCTCCTCTCGAAGTGCCACGAGCGCGTCCCGCAGCCAGGGCCCGGCGGGACGGCCGACGGCCTCCGCCACGCCGGCGCCGTCGAGCGGGGACCGCACCGGCCCGCGGTCCACGAGGTCGAAGTGCACCCGCAGCACCTCCCGGGCCAGGGCGAGGTGCCGGCTGATCGCCGAGGGGGTGGTGCGCGGACCGTTCGTCGCGAGCCGGTCGGCGACCGACAGCACGATCAGCTCGACCTCCGCCGGCTCCGTGAGGCGCAGGTAACGGTCGATCTCCCGCAGGGACAGCGGCGCGCGGTGCACCAGGAACCCGAGGGGAAGGTGACGCCGCACCAGGAGCACCACGGTCTCGCGCAGCCGCGTCGACGTGCGCATCGCCCGCAGCCACTCGTCCGCCATCCGGGCGCCGAGCTCGTCGTGGCGGAAGAACGTCACCCGCCCCTCCGGCGTCACCGCGCGGGTCGCGGGCTTCGCGACGTCATGGAAGAGCGCCCCCAGGAGGAGCGCGTGGCCCCGCGTCATCTCGTCGGCGAGCGGCTCGGCGAGGCGCGCCGCCACCCGCGGCGCCGCCCCGCGGAACACCGGCTCGGGGTCCGCGGCGATCTCGGCGCAGTGGCGCACCACCTCCAGGATGTGCCCCAGCACGTCCCTGTGGTGGTAGGGGTTCTGCTGCATGCCCCGGCCCCGCTCGAGCTCCGGCACGAGGGCCGTGAGGACCCGCAGGTCGTCGAGGAGCTCGACGCCGCGCCACGCCTCGTGCTGGCCGAGGATGCGGCCCAGCTCGTCCATCAGCCGCTCCGGCGCCGAGCCGGTGGCCAGGGCGGCGTCCGCCCGTGCCTGCGCCGCCGTCTGCGGGTCGATCGCGAAGCCGAGCTGCCGCGACACGCGCACCAGGCGCAACAGGCGCACCGGGTCGGCGCGGAACGCCCCCGGCGCCACCAGCCTCATGCGCCGCGCCTCCACGTCGCCGAGGCCGCCGTGCAGGTCCACCACGTCACCGCCGGCGAGCGGCAACGCCAGCGCGTTCACGGTGAAGTCGCGCCGCCCCAGGTCCTCCTCCAGGGATCCCCCCTGAAGCGGCGTCACGTCGACGGTGAACGGCAGGGCGCCGCCGTGGACGCGCCACGCCCCGAACGCCCGGGAGAGCGCGAACCGCCCCGCGCCGTGGGCCCGGGCGAGGCTCCGCGCCGCCGCCGCGGCGTCGCCGTCCAGGGCGACGTCGACGTCGGTGACGGGGCGGCCCATCAGCGCGTCGCGGAGACCCCCGCCGACGATCCAGCCGCGGCCGCCGAGCGGCGCGAGCGCGGGGAGCAGGGCGGCGGCCCGCCGGCGCGCCTCCCCGTCACCCGACATGGACGCGCCCCACGCGCCCGCCGACCCCGCAGGTCACCTCGTAGGAGATCGTGCCGCGCCACCCGGCGACCTCGTCCACCGTGATCTCCTCGTCCCCCTGCCGGCCGATGAGGACCACCTCGTCCCCCACCTGCGCCGTCGCCTCCGGCCCGAGGTCCACGGTGAGCTGGTCCATCGACACCGTCCCCACCACGGGGACGCGCCGCCCGCCCACGAGCACCTGCCCGCGGTTCGACAGGCAGCGCGCGTAGCCGTCGGCGTAGCCGACCGGCACCACCGCGATCGTCGTGCCGCGCGCCGCGCGCCAGGTGCGCCCGTAGCCGGCGCTCTCACGGGAGCTCAGGTGCTTCACCACCGCGACGTACGACGTCCAGGTCATCGCGGGACGCAGGCCGTCCTCCCCCGCCGGACGGCCGAACGGGCTGCACCCGTAGAGGGCGATGCCGCAGCGCACCATGTCGAACCGCGCCTCGGGGCCGCGCAGGGCGGCCGCCGAGTTC
>JBFLWO010000158.1:0-5548 GCA_040757755.1 Actinomycetota bacterium | reverse complement strand
GCCCGGGCCAGGTCCTCCGGCACCGCGGCCGCCCGGGCACGGTCGCGCAGCGCCCACCGCACGATCGCGCGCCTGTCCGGGTCGTCGTGCTCCACCTCCGCCAGGGCGGCGAGGGCGTCGCCCACGTCGGGCCGCACCAGCTCGCGGTGCTCCAAGGCGGCGAGCGTCCCGGCGAGATGCGCCCGCCCCGGCGCCGCCGACGCGGGCATCAGGGTCTCCTGATCCCAGCCGACCGCGAGCTGCGACACCCCCGCCAGGTCGCGCAGCGTCCCCATCCACTCGTCGACGAGCGCCCACGCGGCGTCGCTGTTCCCGGTGCCGGCCATCGCGCGGCGATGATAGTCGCGGACCGGCCGCGGACGACGGCCCAGGCGCACAGCACCGGCGTATCCTCGACCCGTGCGTGACGACGGGACGGCAGCGGACCGCGGCCGGGGCGACGCCCCCGCCCTCCTCCTGTGGTGGGAGGCGCGGCACCCCGCGCTGCAGATCGCTCTGGTGGGGCCGATCTCCGTCGCCCTCATGTGGGTCATCCACATCGGCCCGCTGAACCAGCCGCTCGGCCGTGGCCTGGGGTACGCGGCGTTCTGGGGGCTCGTCCTCACCGGCCTGATCGTGGCCGCGAGCCGCGCCGAGCACGCCCGCCGCCAGGCGGCACGCCGCGGCGACCCGCCCGCCCCGCGCTGACAGCCCACGCGGCGCCCCACCCCGCGGAGCCGCGATGCGGGAAGGGGTTCCGAGCTTGCGCATCCCGTCTCAGGGATGCGCAAGCATCAGCGAGGAGCGCGCGGAACGGCGGCCCGGAACCCGCGGCGCGATCCCCGACCTGACGGTCGGGAACGACGCCGAGGCAGCGGATCCAGGGTGCGCCCGACCGTCAGGGCGAGACCTACCGGAAGATGCGGAAGGTCGCGCGCGCGGAGATCACCCGCGTCGACCCGTCGCTGCCGCTCTCGCACTCCTGCCGCATCAGGGCGACGTGCCGGCCGGGGGCCTGCGTCGCGACGATCCGCACCGCCCACCCGCCGGCGTCGTCCGCGATCCGGCCGTTCACCGTCGCCGGACGGCCGTCGACGCGCACGACGGGCCGTCGGCAGAACTCGTTCGGCGGGGCGAACCCCGTCCCGATCACGAGGACCGTCGACCCGCGCGGCACCGCGGTGGCGGAGGGGGAGAGCAGGGCCGCCGCGCCGGGCGCCGCCCCGGCGGCGAGACCCGCGACCGCGACAGCGGCGAGGACGCGCGACATCATGTTCCCCCTTCTCGGCGGGTGCGGTGGTGTCGCAGGGTCGCATGCCGCGCCGGGCGCCGCCAGTACACTGGGCGCGACCCGAGACGGAGGAACGCCCAGTGCTGAACGACAACGTCGCCGCCGCCCTGAACGCCCACATGGGCCGGGAGTTTTCCGCCCACCTCCAGTACCTGTCGCTCGCCTCGTACTTCGCGGGCGAGGGGCTCCCCGAGCTCGCCGCGTTCTTCTACGCGCAGGCGGACGAGGAGCACGACCACGCGATGAGGTTCCTCCACTTCGTGTCCGACGCGGGAGGGACCGTGAAGGTGCCCGCGCTCCCCGCGCCGCCCACGGGCTTCGAGGGGGCGGAGGACGCCGTCAGCCAGGCGCTGCACTGGGAGGAGGCGGTCACCCGCCACATCCACGACCTCGTGGACCTCGCCGCCGAGCACCGGGACCACGCGACGTCCGCGTTCCTGCAGTGGTTCGTGACGGAGCAGGTGGAGGAGGTCGCCACCATGTCCGAGCTCCTGCAGGTCGTGCGGCGCGCCGGCGAGGCGAACATCCTCCTCGTCGAGGACTACATCGCCCGGACGATGGCGCGCGGCGGCCGGGACGGGCGCCCGGAGTGACCGCGCCCGACCTCGCGCGCCGCGCCGACCACTAGCGCCGGCGCCGGACGGGTCGTGGCAGGCCGGGGCCACGCGACGGCGCCCGGCGTCGCGCACCGTCCCGTCCCACGCCGCCCCGTGCCGTGCCCCGTCGACGGAGCCGCCGACTGACCACCCACGCCACCATCGACCCGCCTCTCGACGCTCCCGCCGGCGACGCGCCGCGGCGCGCTGGGGCGTGGGCGCCGCGCGTGGTGTGGGCGGCCGTCGCCGTGTACGCCACCGTCTTCTCGTGGCTGTCGGTGGCGCGTCACGACGCGTTCTCGTCGGGCCGGTTCGACCTTGGGAACATGGTGCAGGCCGTGTGGAGCACGGCGCACGGACGGTTCCTCGAGTCGACGGACGTGTCGGGCACGCAGTTCACGCGCCTCGGCGCGCACGTCGACCCGGTGCTCGCCCTGTTCGCGCCGATCTTCCGGCTGTGGCCCGAGCCGGACGTCCTCCTCGTCACCCAGGCGGTCGCGGTCGCCCTGGGCGCGCTGCCCGCGTTCTGGCTCGGGCGCCTGTGGCTGCGCGACGACCGGCTCGCGGTGGCCGCGGCGGCCGCGTACCTGCTGTACCCGCCGCTCCAGTTCGCCACCCTGTTCGACTTCCACCCGGTGACGCTCGCCGCGCCGCTCCTCCTCTACTGCATCTGGGCGGCGGAGACGGCGCGGTGGGGGGTGCTCGCCGTGTGCGCCACCCTCGCGGCCCTCACCCAGGAGCAGGTGGGGCTCTTGCTCGCCACGCTCGCGATCTGGCTGGCGGTGCGCCACCCCGCGCGCCGCCGGGCCGCCGCGATCCTCGCCGCCGGCGGGCTGGCCTGGACCGTCGTCGCCACCGCGGTGCTGATCCCGTCCTTCGCGATCCGCTCCGCGAACCCGCACCTGCAGCGCTACCGCGGCCTCGGCGACAGCTACGGGGACCTCGTCGTGACGCTCCTCACGCGCCCCTGGCGGGTCCTCGACGTCATCGCCACCCCCGGCCGGCTCGGGTACCTGCTGCTGCTTCTCGCCCCGCTTCTCTTCCTGCCGCTCGCCGCGCCGCTCCTCACCGCGTGCGCGGTGCCGCAGCTCGCGATGAACCTGCTCGCGTCGACGGGGCCGGCGCAGCAGATCGAGTACCACTATGCGGCGGTGCTGGTGCCGTTCCTGATCGCCGCGTCGATCATGGGCTTGGCCCGCCTGCGGGAGAGGCGTGACACGTCGCTCCTCGCCCGCCTCACGGCCCGGCCCGGGAGGGTGGCGGCCGCCCTCGTCGCGGTCCTCCTCCTCGTGGGGGTGCGGGCCGGGCCGTTGCCGATCTGGGAGAAGATCCCGGTGGTGGGGTGGTCCGGGGCGCCGCACATGCGGTTCGCGAAGGACGCGCGGGCGCAGGCGGCGGAGCGGGCCGTGGCGCTCGTGCCGCCCGGCGCGGCGGTCGCCGCCTCGAACGACATCGGCGCGCACCTGTCGGCCCGCCGCCGCGTGCTGCTCTTCCCGACGCTGACCCCGGACGTCAACTGGGTGATCGTGTCGGGCACCGACGAGGTGCGCCGCGCGTCCCGCGACCGCCCCACGCTGCGGCCGGTCGCGTTCGGTGGGCGGCTCGCGAGCATCAGGACGCGAACCGCCTACTGGCGGCCGGTCTTCGCGCAGGACGGGGTGGAGGTGTACCGCCGGATCCGCCCGACGGGCATCGCGCGCGCCCCCCTCCGCGACGGGGCATAGCCCCGAGGCGCCCGGGGGGAGCCGTCGCCCTCACACCGGGTCGGCCAGGGCCTCCCCGGTCTGCACGCGCCACAGCGCGGCGTACAGGCCGCCGTGCGCGACGAGCTCGTCGTGCGTGCCGGCCTCGCTGACGCGGCCCGCCTCCAGGACGTGGATGCGGTCCGCGTGGCGCACCGTGGAGAGGCGGTGGGCGATCACGATGGTGGTGCGGTCGCGCGACACGATCTCGAGCGACCGCTGGATCGCGGCCTCCGTCTCGTTGTCCACCGACGACGTCGCCTCGTCGAGCACCAGCACCGCGGGGTCCCGGAGGATCGCCCTGGCGATCGACAGCCGCTGCCGCTGCCCGCCGGACAGCCGCTGGCCGCGCTCGCCCACCACCGTGTCGTACCCCTGCGGCAGCGCCGCGATGAACTCGTGGGCCTCGGCGAGACGGGCGGCGCGCTCCACCTCCTCGTCCGGCGCGTCCGGCCGGCCGTACGCCAGGTTCTCCCGGACCGTGCCGTCGAACAGGAACACGTCCTGGCTCACGAACCCGATCGCGCCGCGCAGGGACGCGAACGACAGCTCCCGCACGTCGACCCCGTCGAGCGTCACGCGGCCGGCGGACGCCTCGTAGAACCGCAGCAGGAGCTTCACCAGGGTGCTCTTGCCGGCGCCGGTCACCCCGACGACCGCGTGCGTCTCGCCCGCCGGGACCGCGATGTCGAGGCCGGTCAGCACCTCGCCCCCGCGGTCGTACGAGAACCGCACGTCCTCGAACCGCACCTCGCCGCGCACGGGGTCGGGCAGGGCGCGTGTGCCCGGCAGGATCCGCGGCTCCACGGCGAGGAGGTCGAGGATGCGGCGCGTCGACGCCATCGCCCGCTGGTACAGGTCGAACGTCTCGCCGAGGCGCGTCAGCGGCCACAGGAGCCGTTGCGTCATGAACACGAGGACGGAGTAGAGGCCCACGGCGAGGTCCCCGTCCAGGGCGGCGCGCCCCCCGACGAGGAGGGTGCAGGTGAACCCGGCGAGGATCGCGATCCGGATCAACGGGACGAACGCGGAGCTGAACCGGATCGCGTCCCGGTTCGCTCCCCGATACGCGTCGGAGTCGCCGGCGACCCGGGCGGCCTCGCGCGCCTCCGCCGTGAACGCCTTGATCGTGGCGATGCCGCCGAGGTTGTTCGCCAGGGTCCCGTTCAGGTGGCCGACGCGGGCGCGGACGTCCGCGTACCTCGGCTCCAGCCGGCGCTGGTAGCGGAACGACCCCCACAGGATCACGGGGATCGGGGCGAACGCGATGAGGGCGAGGAGGGGGGAGGCGACGAGGAACACCACCCCGACCAGGGCGACGTTCACGATCGTCCGGATGATCTCGTTCGCCCCGACGTCGAGGAACCGCTCAAGCTGGTTCACGTCGTCGTTCAGGATCGACATGAGGCCGCCGGTGCTCGTGTCCTCGAAGTACGCGAGCTCGAGTCGCTGCACGTGCGCGTAGGCGTCGACGCGCGCCTCGTGCTGCACCGTCTGGGCGAGGTTCCGCCAGGCCAGCGAGTAGCCGTACTCGGTGGCGGACTCGAGCAGCCACACCACGACGTTCAGCACGGCGAGGGCGACGAGCTGGTGCCACCGGTCGTCCAGGCCGGCGACGCGCGCGACGAAGGAGTCGCCTCCCCGCACGACGACGTCGACGGCGGCGCCGATCAGGATCTCCGGGGCGACGTCGAACACCTTGTTGGCGACGGAGAGGAACGTCGCCCACGCCACGCGGCCCCGGTGGCGCGCGGCGTACCGCCACAGGCGCAGGAGGGGCGGGGTCTGCGGGGGTCGCGCGGGCGTCACGGGAGGCGGGTGAGGTTACACGGACCCCGCCCGGCGGCCGCCCGCCGCGCCGGTATCGTGGTCGTCCCGTGACGCCGCCCCGACCACGCCGTCCGCCGCCCGCGCCCCGCATGCCGGCGGCGGCGGGCGGC
>JBFLWO010000157.1:0-5587 GCA_040757755.1 Actinomycetota bacterium | reverse complement strand
ACCGGCTCCCTCTACCTCCTCGCCGACCTGCGACCACGCCTCGTGGGGGGCGCGCCGCGGTAGCGGGATCCGGGTTGTCCGGCATCCGGCACGGCCGTACCGTGGCGCGGACCGCGACACGCCGGAGGGAGGGACGGTGGACGCGACAGGCCAGGGTGTGTTCCCGATCGTTCCGTACCCCGAGCCGCGGGCGGGGCTCCGCTGGCTCGAGGAGGCCCTCGGCGCCCAGGCCGTCGCCGTGTACCCGCCGGACCCGGACGAGCCGCTGGCACACGCGGAGGTGCGGGTGGGCGGGGGGATCGTGATGCTGAACGACGCGCGGCGCGTCGACGAAGGCCCGTTCGCGCTGCGCGACCCCGTCCTCGTGTACGTCGTCGTCGACGACCCCGACTCCCTGCACGCCCGCGCCGCCGCCGCGGGGGCGGAGGTCGTGATGGGGCTCACCAACCAGGACTACGGCTCCCGGGAGTTCGCGGTGCGGGACCCCGGCGGCAACGTCTGGTGCTTCGGCACCTACCGGCCGCAGGCGACCGCCTGACCGGCCCGCCCCCCGCGGCCGGTGGCGTGCGGGCCGTCCGGCCCCCGACAGGGGTCCGGGTTCGGACGGCGAAAGTTCGCTGCTAGACTCGCCCGCACCTCGGGCCGGCGGGCTCATCCCGCACCGGATCCGCGCTCACAGACGACACCTTCACGTCCATCTCAGACTTCTTCGACTCCTCCGCCTGGAGCCTGGTCCAGGTCCTGCTCGAGGTCTTCGCCGTCGCCTTCTGGCTGGCGCTCGTCTACTGGACCTTCCAGGACGCCCGGCGGCGGATGTCGGCGACGTGGCTCGTCGCGGCGGCGGTGCTCCTGTCGCTGGTGCTGCCCGTCCTCGGCACGCTCATCTACCTGCTGGTGCGCCCGCCGGAGTACCTGATGGACGCCCACGAGCGGGAGCTCGAGGTCGCGCACCTCGAGACCCGGCTCGCCCAGTGCCCGGAGTGCCACTACCCGATCGACCGGCGCTTCCTGTCCTGCCCGTCGTGCCTGCGCAAGCTGCGCGAGCCGTGCGGCCGGTGCGGGGAGCCGCTCGACCCCCGCTGGAAGATCTGTCCGTACTGCGAGAGCGTCGCCCCGGGCGTCCAGGCTCCGCCGGTGGATAGGCTGGCGCCATGAACATCGAACGTTCCTTCGTCATGGTGAAGCCCGACGGCGTCGCCCGCGGCCTCACCGGTGAGATCGTCGGCCGGATCGAGAGGCGCGGCCTCCGCATCGTCGGTCTGAAGAAGGCGCGCATGGCGCGCAACGTCGCCGAGGAGCACTACGGCGAGCACCGCGAGCGGCCGTTCTTCGGCGAGCTCGTCGACTTCATCACCTCCGGCCCCGTCGTGATGATGGCGGTGGAGGGGGAGGGGGCGATCGGCGCCCTTCGCACGATGATGGGCCCCACCAACCCCCTGGACGCGCCGCCCGGCACCATCCGCGGCGACTTCGCGACCGCCCTGGGCGAGAACGTGGTCCACGGCTCCGACGGCCCCGAGTCCGCGGCCCGCGAGCTCGACCTGCACTTCGGCGACGGGGAGATCGCCGGCTGATACTGCTGGCGTCGCGCTCGCCCCAGCGGCGGGCGCTCCTCGCCTCGCTCGGCGTCCCGTACCGGATCGTGGCGTCCTCCTACGGGGAGGACGACCTGGCGTTGCCGCCCGTGGAGACCGCACGGGAGCACGCCCTCGCGAAGGCGCGGGACGTCGCCGCCCGCTCCGGCATCCCCGAGGGCGGGGCGGTGCTCGGCGCCGACACCGTCGTGATCCTGGGCGGGGAGGCCCTCGGCAAGCCCGCGGGCCCCGACGACGCCGCCGCGATGATCACCGCCCTCGCGGGGCGCGAGCACGTCGTCGCCACCGGCGTCGCCCTCCTCACCGGGACGGGGGAGGACGTGCGTGACGCGCAGACCCGGGTGCGGTTCCGGCCGCTGCAGCCCGCGGAGGTCGACTGGTACGTCGCCACGGGGGAATGGCGCGACCGGGCCGGGGGCTACGCCATCCAGGGGGCGGGGGCGGCGCTCGTCGACGGCATCGACGGCGACCACGCGAACGTCATCGGCCTGCCCGTGTCCCTCCTCGCCCGGATGCTCGCCCAGGCCGGGCTCGCCCCCTGGACGCCGCGGCGGCCGTGAGGAGCGTGGCGGGGCGGGATACCCTCTGCGCGAGGCCGCGCCCCGCGGCGCCCGGAAGGAGGATGGAGATGGCACGCATCACACCCGCCCTGGCCGGCGCCGCCGTCGCCGCCGCCGGACTCGCCGCCGCGGGACAGGCCGCCGCCGCGCCGGACTTCCTGTTCTGGAAGAGCCCCAGCGGCAACATCCAGTGCATGTACATGGCCCCCACCAACCTCGCGCAGCCGGGGAAGACGTTCGTGCGCTGCGACGTGCTGCAGACCACCCGCGGGCGCAGCCGCAGCGCCCAGGTCGCCCCGCGCGGGCGGGCCGGCCTGTTCGAGGCGACCGACGCGGCCGCCGGCACCCCCCAGCCGGTGCTGCGCTACGGCCGCACCTTTGCGCGCGGACCGTTCCGCTGCACCTCCAAGGTGTCCGGCATGACGTGCCGCAGCGTCATCAGCGGCCACGGGTTCACGCTCAGCCGGGAACGCCAAAGGGTCTTTTAGGCCGACTCGAAAGTCCGCATCACGATTCCGAGCGGGTCGCCGATGAGCGACTTTCGAGCCGGATGGTGCGTGGCTGTGTGTCCTTGCGGCGGGTCCTGTCGTCCGGCGGTGACGGGCGCGCATTGCTGCTCGCAACGCGCGCCCGGGAAGAACCCCGCACCACCCACTTGTCCATCATCCGCGCCCGGGAAGAACCCCGCACCACCCACTTGTCCATCATCCGCGCCCGGGCTCGCAACGCGCGCCCGGGAAGAGCCCCGCACGCGTCAGGCGCGGGCGGCATCCCGCCCGGGCGTCAGCCGCCCGCGGTGAGCGGGGGGTAGCGCTTCAGGAGCGCCGCGTGACGGAGGGCGCGCTCGGCCGCCCGCTGCGCCTCCTCGTCCTGCGACTCGTCGCGGACGCGCCGCAGGGTCGCGACGATCTCGGCCCGCCGCCGCTCCCGCGCGGCCTGCTCGGCCGCCTCCTTGCGCGCCGCCCGCCGGTAGGCGCTGTTGTCGTCCGCGAACATCATCGTGGGGCTGACACCGGCCGGAAAGGGTAGCGCCTCCGGGTGACGCCACGGGGACCCACCGGGCCGGCCGCACCGTGAGAACCTGCACGCGGGCGCTTTTCGGCTAGACTCGCGCGGTCCGCCGGCCGGGCCCACGAAGCCGGCCCCCCGACCGCGCCGCCCCCGGAGGAACACCGCGGGACGTTCTCGCTCCGGGGAGACGGCGGGCTTCGGAGCAGAGACCAGGAGGGCACCGATCGGGTTCTGGAGCTACCTGACCGGCTTCGGCGGGCGGGACATGGCCGTCGACCTCGGCACGGCCAACACACTCGTCTACGTCCGGGGGCGCGGCATCGTGCTCTCCGAGCCGTCCGTGGTGGCCATCGACCAGCGGACCAACGAGGTCCACGCGGTCGGCATCGAGGCGAAGCGCATGCTCGGCCGGACCCCCGGCAGCATCAGCGCGATCCGGCCGCTGAAGGACGGCGTCATCGCCGACTTCGACGTGACGGAGCAGATGCTGCGCCACTTCATCCAGAAGGTGCACCAGAACCGGTGGGCGCACCCGCGCGTCGTCGTCTGCGTGCCGTCCGGGGTGACGGGGGTGGAGAAGCGCGCCGTCGAGGAGGCCACCCTGTCCGCCGGCGCCCGGCAGGCGTTCCTCATCGAGGAGCCCATGGCGGCGGCGATCGGCGCGGGCCTCCCCGTCGCGGAGCCCACCGGGAACATGATCGTCGACATCGGCGGCGGCACCAGCGAGGTCGCCGTCATCTCCCTCGGCGGCATCGTCGTCGCGCAGTCCGTGCGCGTCGGCGGCGACGAGCTCGACGACGCGATCATCGCCTTCGTCAAGAAGGAGCACAAGCTGATGATCGGCAGCCAGACCGCGGAGGAGGTGAAGCTCGAGATCGGCTCCGCCTTCCCCCTGCGGGAGGAGGTGCAGGCCGAGATCCGCGGCCGGGACATGATCTCCGGCCTCCCCAAGACCGTGGTCCTGTCGTCGGAGGAGGTCCGCAGCGCCCTCGAGGAGCCGCTCCTGCAGATCATCGACGCGGTGAAGACGACCCTCGACCGCACCCCGCCGGAGCTCGCCTCCGACATCATGGACCGCGGCATCATGCTCGCCGGCGGGGGATCCCTGCTGCAGGGCCTCGACGAGCGCCTGCGGCGCGAGACCGAGATCCCGATCCACGTGGCCGAGTCGCCGCTGACGTGCGTCGCCGTCGGCTCCGGCCGCTCGCTCGAGGAGTTCGAGGTCATGCGCAAGACCTCGAAGGCACGCACCCGACGACGATGAGCGGCTCGCCGGCGCGGGCCTGACGGCCCGTCCGGCGCCTGCGGGCGGCCTCCGCGGCGCGTCCGGCACACCATCACCATGGGCACGCAGACCAACACCAGCCTGGGAAAGCGCCGCGTCGCGATCCGCCGCTCGATCCTCGGCGGCCTCGTCGTCCTGAGCGTCGTCCTGTTCTCCACCTACTTCCGGGAGGGCGACGCCGGCGGCCCCCTCCACGGCGTCCAGGCCCGCGCCGGCGCCCTCGTCACGCCGCTCGAGTCGATCACCGACCGGGCCGTGCAGCCGTTCCGCGACGGCTGGGACTGGGTGAGCGACCTCCTCGACGCCCGCGGGCGCGCGGAGCGGCTGGAGAAGGAGAACGCCCAGCTCAAGGCCGCGCTGGTGGAGAGCGTGTCGCGCGCCGAGGAGCTCACGCGCCTGCAGGCCCTCACCGGGTTCCCCGACGAGATCGCCACCGGCTACCGGCGCATCCCCGCCCGCATCCTCGGCCGCTCCCCCCTCAACCTGTACAGCCGGGCCCGGCTGTCGGTCGGCACCGGCGACGGCGTCGTCAACAACAGCATCGTCGTGACCGGCAACGGGGACCGCGGCGCCCTCGTCGGCTACGTCATCAGCGCACAGGGCGGGTCGTCGGTGGTGAGCTTCATCACCGACCCGCGCACCGGCGTCGGCGTCCGCGTGCAGGGGTCCGGGAACGCGCCCGCCATCCTCCGCGCCACCTTCCAGGGGCAGCTCGAGCTGGAGAACGTGCGGCAGGACTTCCCGCTCACGGAAGGGGCCGCGGTCGAGACCGCCGGCTTCTCCGAGCCCGGCCTGCCCTCCATCTACCCGTCGGGGATCCCCGTCGGCCAGGTCGTGGAGTTCGGCATGCTCGAGGCGGACGTCTACCAGCGGGTGCAGGTGCGGCCGCTCGTCGACGTCCGCACCCTGAGCGAGGTGATCGTGCTCGCCCCGGTGAGCGACGAGGCGAAGAGGCGGGCGTCCGGGGCATGAGCGTCGCGCCGACGGTCGAGACCCGCCGCCGGACCGTCGAGCCGGCGCTGTGGCTCGCGACGGTCGCCCTCGTCGCGTGCGTGCTCCTCGAGGTCACCGTCATGCCGTACGTGCGCATCGCGGAGGGCATCCCGGACCTCGTCGCCGCCGCGGTCGTGTCGCTC
>JBFLWO010000156.1:0-5597 GCA_040757755.1 Actinomycetota bacterium | reverse complement strand
GGGGCGGTGGACCTGCTGCCGGGCCTCGTCCGGCGGCTCGGCTTCACCGCGGCCCTGCCGGTGAACCGCACGCTTCGCCCGCTGCCGGATGCGCTCGCCGCCACCGAGACGGAGCTCGCCGCGATGGGGGCCGCGCTCGCCGCCCTGGCGGCGGCGTTCGCCCCGCCCGCCTGACCCCCGGTCGGGTCAGAACACGTCGGGGACGCGCTTGGGGTGCGCGCCGACGGTGGCGCGGTAGCCGCCCGCCCAGTGCAGGTAGTGGCTGACCCGGTCGAACGGCGGCTTCACGAGGGACTTGCCGAGGTCGAGGCTCACCGCGCGGGCCTCCCCGTCCGGGCCGAACTGGGCGAAGCAGCACTCCCCGGGCTGGAGCTGCTTCTCTTTCGCGGGGAACCAGAAGTCCCCGTTCTTCGTCCACGTGTCGGTGGTGGGGTGCATCGCCCCGACCGGCCCGTCGCGCATCTCCTTCAGCAGGCGGGCGTACACCTCGTCGGGGAGGGGACGCCCGTCGATGTCGGTGAGCCCCACCGTGTCGACGTCCCCGGTGATGGAGCGGTAGCCGGCACCGTCCTCCAGGTCCACCATCGGAACGAGCTTCCGCGGCTTCCTGGGGGGCGCGGGCTCCGGCACCAGCTTGAACTTGGCGCGGGTGGCGGGGATGTCGGGCGCCTTCGTGGGGTCGACCGCGTTGCCCTTCCAGTTCCACTCGAAGTCGACCCGGCCGTCGCGGTCCCATTTCCGCCACGTCGCCTGCTCCTTCGCCCACTCGTCCGTCCGCTCCTGGCGGCGGATGTGCGCGCTCTCCCACTCCTTGCTGCCGGGCTTCACGCCCTTCTTCCGGAGGATCGTGTTGAGCTCGGCGGCGTCCGGAGGCTTCTCCAGGGGCACGATGACGCGGCCGATGTCGGACTTGTCATAGCCGAGGTAGGCGACGTCGACGTGGTTGACGTTCTTCGTCTTGATGTCCTCCGGCTTCAGCACCGCGTTCCGCCGCAGCCAGGCGATCGACTCGGATGCCCGCGACCGGATCGTGATGAGCACCTTGTTGCGCCGGGCGAAGTCCCGCAGCCACTCGGCCTGCTTCCTGGTGAGGCCGAACAGGGCCGGCAGGTGGTGGTCGGCGAAGCGGAAGCCGATGCCGACCCGGGCGGGCGTGACCACGTTGCGCAGGATGTCGAGCGCCTCGTCCGCCCCGAGGCGGCGGACCGCCGCGATGCGCGCGTCGAGGACGCGGCCGACCTCGTCGAGATGGGCCTTCGCCGCGAGGCGCAGCCCGTCGACCGCGGCGGAGGTCCGTGACAGGACGGCGAGCTTCGCGCCGCGCGCCCACCGGAGGGCGTGCGCCTCGATCACCGGCGCGGTGGCGACGTCCAGGGTGATCTGCCCGGTGGCGACGCCACCGCTGCGCGCCGCGGCCCGCCAGTCCCCCGCGTACCACTCGGCGTGCATCCGCGTCATGTCCGCGAGCACGGCGTCATTGATCGCCTGCCAGAACTTCGGGCCCTGCCGCGCCGCGAACTTCTGAAGCTCGCTGCCGCCCTGCGTGAGGAGCGCCGCCTGGAGGCGGTTGAGGAACTCCTGACGGGCCGCCGGGTCGTCCTTGATCTGCTCCCACAGGGCGACGCCCTGCTCCGTGTACTTCACCGCCGCGCTGGGGAGACCCGCGACCCCCTTTCCGACGAGGGCGGGGAGGTCGAAGATGATCGCCCGCACCGTGCCCCACACCCAGCTCGCGTACCCCTGCACCTGGCCGAGGCTGAACTCGGCGTACGCGATCCCCGGGCCCGTCCACCGGTTCCACGGCCGCGCCGTCATCCCCCGGTCGTCGATCGAGTAGCGGAGCGCGGCGCGGTCCTTCGGCCGCACGATCAGCTTCTCCTGGACGTTCACCCACTTCTCCACGGGGGCGTCGACGTCGGTTTCCGGCGGGGCCATCGCCCCGGGGCGCCCGACGACGAGCTCGGCCCGCGTGCCCCCGGCGGATCGGCGCGCGCCGCCGGTGCGCTCCGCGACCGGGTCGAACGTGTAGGAGCTCGCGTCGGTCACGAACACGAGGTCGAGCCGGAGCGACTTGCGCGGCGCGACCCGCGCGATGAAGAGCGGCGGGTCCTCCTGCTGGCTGCGCGCCACGAAGAGGTCGAGCGGCGCGGCGGCGTGCTTCCGCCACAGGCCGCCGCGCAGGTTGCCGCGCGCGGCCTCCAGGGCGGGCAGCACGAGCGCGGGCCGGTCGTTGGAGCGGTTGTCGATGGTGACGTCCACCGAGAACGGGGTGCCCGCAAGGATCAGGTCGCGTGCCTGCGGGCTGGGCGTGGAGCGCCCCTCATCCGCCGTCACGACGAGGAGCTGCGTGCCGATGCGCATGACGAGCTCACCGCGCCCCACCACGCGGCGGCGCCCGGCGGAGCCGATCGCGAGCGCCTCCACCGACACGGTGCCGTCCCCGTCCGCCTCGTACCGGTAGGTGAGCGCCTTCGACTGGCCGGGCCGCAGCGTGCCGAGCTTGAGCGCCTCGGGCCGGGGGAGGCCCGTCCTCCTCTTCGGGTTCCGGGGGTCGGCGGCCCCCTGCTCGAGCACCTTGTAGGGGTGGCTCAGGCGGCCGACGGTGAGCTTCTCCGGGAGGGTGACGTTCTGGATCGCCCCCTTGCCCGTGTTGGTCACCTTGACCGTGAAGCGCACGGGCTCGGGCAGCGGCCCCTTCACCCTCTGCTCGACGAAGGGGCTCTTCGGGTCCGCCGTGATCGTCACCTTGAGAGCGGAGGCCGGCTTCACCCGGAAGTCCGCCCGCGCCGTCTGCCCCGCGGTCACCGTGACCTTGTGCGAGGCCGGGGTGACCTCCAGGTCCGGGGCGACGGTCGGGGTGACCGTGTAGCCCCCCTCGGCGAGGCCCTCCACGCGGTAGCCGCCCCCGGCGTCGGTCGTGGCGCTCGCGCGCTTTCCGGCGGCCTCGCCCGAGACCCCCGCGATCGCGATCGCCACTCCCGGCACGGCATCGAGCCGGGGGGTGGTTTTCACGTTGCCCTCGATCGCCCCGGTGGACGTCGCGCCGATGGCGATGACCTCGATGACGCTGAACCTGGCCGTGTACGCGGCCTCGGCCGCCGCGCACGAGCCGTCCGGGCCGTGGAAGCCGGCGAGGCCGAAGCGATGCGTGCCGGCGGGCGCCGTGAACCGGGTCACGCTCGTGATGAGGTCGTCATCCGGGAACGGCGGCCCGGTGAAGGTGCGTCTCCCGAGGACGGTGTCGCCGACCGTGGCCCTGTATCCCGTCGCCCCGGCGACCTCCCCGAACTCCAGGAAGGGGACCGCGTTGCATCGGGTGAGCGCCCCGCTCGGGTAGGTCTTCGTCTCGACGACGATGCTGCCCGGTATGGGTTTTTCCGGGGGCGCCGCGCGGACGGGTGCCGTCAGCGAGAGCACCGCCAGCGCACCGAGTGCGAGGGCGGCGACGAGCAGGAGGAGCCGCGGGATGCCCCCCGTCCCGACGTCCCCCGAGTGCCGCCCGCCGCGCATCCCCCCTCCCGTCGCCACGACGTGACGCGCGCGGCGAAAAGGGTAATTCGTCGCGCGCCGCGCGCCAACCCCTCGGGAGGGGGGCGTGGGTTACGCGGTGGCGGTGCGGGCGGCGCGCCGCGGGCGGGCGGCGGCCCGGCCGGTGAGAAGCTCGAGGAGCTCCCCGACGCAGCGGTCGTGCTCGAGGGGGTGGCGCAGCGGCAGGGCGGGGACGAGCTGGTACCGGTTGCGCCGCCCGACGCGGGTGCGGGTGACGTACCCGCCGGCGACGAGGTCGGCGACGATGCCCTGCGCCGCCCGCTCGGTGATGCCGACCTGGCCCGCGATGTCGCGCAGGCGCACGTCGGGGTCACGCGCGATGCACAGCATCACGTGCGCGTGGTTGGTGAGGAAGGTCCAGGACCGGTGCCGATCGTTGCCTGCATCCGTCATCGGGAAGGACTTTACCTGCGTCGCGATGCCCGTTCGGCCGGACGGACGGCCGCCTGCCCCGGTCGGGCGGCCCGCGTGGCGACGAGGGTGGCGATGGCGTTGGCGGCGTCGTGGAACCCGTTCATCACCGCATACGAGGCCGCGAGGGTGAGGGCGATGACGAGCCGGGGGTCGACGGGGCGAAGCCCCGGGCCCCGCGGTCACCGACCGGGCGCCCGCCCCCCTCCCGGCGGCGGCGCGTCGCGGGGGACGCCGGCGGAGTCCCGGGCGAGGCCCGCGAGGTAGCGGTGGCGGAGCTGCTGGAAGTCCGCCCACCCGGACCGGGGGCGCGCCTCCCACTCGGGGGCGCCGCCGGAGCGGCGCGCCTCGGGGTCCGCGGGGTGCGGCAGGTCGGGACCACCGGGGTTCGTCACGTTCGCCTCCCTGCGGTGCGCCGTGGGTTTCTTCCCCTCACCGGCAGGATGCCACACGCCGTGCGGGGCGGCGCCCCTCGCGCGGGTGAGCGGCGCCGCGGGGTTCGGCGGGGTTGGCTCACGCGGCGCCGGCGTTGCGACGCCGGGGGCGGGGGCGTACCGTCGCCGCCATGCTCACCCCCATGGGCCGGGACGGCGGCACCGGCCCGCGGGCGGCCGTCGAGACGACCCTGTACCCGCCGCCCCCGTACTCGCTGCGACGGTCGGCGCCGGGGCCGCCGTGCCCGACGCGGCGGTTCCGTGACGGCGTGCTGGAGCTGGTGTTCGACACGTCGGGCGGCCCGGCGCGCGCGCTGGTGCGCCAGCGGCCGGACGGGGCGCTGGCGGTGCGGGTGGAGGGCGGGGATCCGGACGACGCGGTCGCACGCGTGCGGTTCCTTCTCGCCGCGGACCTGGACCTGGGGCCGTTCCTCGCCCGGGTCGCGGACGACCCGCTGCTGGGCCCGGCGGTGCGCCGTCACCGGGGGATGCGGCCGCTGCGGCTGGGCTCGGTGGCGCACGCGCTTCTTCGGGGGGTCACGGGGCAGCTGGTGCGGGTGGTGGACGCCCGCCGGGCCGAGGCGCAGGCGGCGCGGCAGGTGGCGCGCGGCCACGCGGGGCTGCACCTCGCGGTGACGGCGGCGGAGCTCCGGTGCCTGACCGTGCCCGGGCTTCGCGCCTGCGGGGTGGCGGAGCGGCGGGCCCGGGCCCTGGTGCGGGCGGCCCGCGAGGTGGACCTGGGGCGCCTCGCGGGGCTCGACGCGGCGGACGTGGTGCGGCGCCTGGCGGCGGTGCCGGGGATCGGGCCGTGGACGGCGGGGGTGGTGTGCCTGGCGGGCCTGGGCCGCACCGACCACGGCCTCGTCGGGGACCTGGGCCTGGTGAAGGTGCTGGCGGCGGCGACGGGGCGGGTGCCGGACGAGGCGGAGACGGCGCGGCTGCTCGACCGGTGGGCGCCGTTCCAGGGGCTTGCGAGCGTGTACCTCGTGCGGTCCGCCGCCGCCGCGCGCATCCCCGCCACCGCCCCGCAGATCGCCCACGCGGTGCGGGGTCTCGGCATCGCCTGATCCGCCCGTCCGCGGCGGCGGCCGATCCGCGCCTGCGGCCGGTCCCGCGCGACCCGGCGGAAGGAGGCGTCGCGCGGGTGGAGGCATCGCGGAGGCACCCGCGCCTGGTACCTGGTGTGAGAGTCATTCCCATTCG
>JBFLWO010000155.1:0-5603 GCA_040757755.1 Actinomycetota bacterium | reverse complement strand
CGGCGTCGGCGACGAGGGTCCGCGCCTGCGGGGCGCGCGCCCGCGCCCGCGCGAGGGACTCCTCGCTGCGCGCCACGACCATCGCGCGCCACCCGGCGGCGACGCGCTCCGCGGCGATCGCGGCCCCCGAGTTGCGCGCCCCGAACACGAGGGCGACGGGAGGGCGCGGCATGCCGGGCATCATGCCACCGGGGGATTGTCCCAGTCGGCCCGCGCGCGCGGGCTACACTCGGCCGACGATGATCGACGATCCCCTCACGGCCGCGCGGGCGGGGGCCGCCTTCCCGCAGGCCCGGCCGCGCCGCCTGCGCGCGTCGGCCACGCTGCGGCGCATGGTCCGCGAGACCCGCCTCACCCCCGACCAGCTCGTCCTTCCGCTGTTCGTCGTCGACGGCGCCGGCGTGACGCAGCCGATCGACTCGCTGCCCGGCCACGCCCGCCTGTCCCCGGACCTCGCCGCGCAGGCCGCCCGCCGCGCCCACGCCGCCGGCGTCCCCGCGGTGCTCCTGTTCGGGGTGAGCGACCGGAAGGACGCGTCCGCGTCCGCCGCGCACGACCCGGGCGGCGCGGTGCAGACCGCGATCGCCGCGATCAAGGACGCCGCGCCGGGAATCGTCGTGGTGACCGACGTGTGCCTGTGCGCCTACACGGACCACGGCCACTGCGGCATCGTCGTGGACGGCGACGTCGCGAACGACGTGAGCCTCGAGGTGCTGGCCCGCGCCGCGGTGAGCCACGCCGACGCCGGCGCGGACGTCGTCGCCCCCAGCGACATGATGGACGGGCGGGTCGGCGCGATCCGGGCGGCGCTCGACGCCGAGGGCCACGAGGGCGTCGCGCTCATGTCGTACGCCGTCAAGTACGCGTCGGCGTTCTACGGCCCGTTCCGCGACGCGGCCGGGTCCGCCCCCGGCTTCGGCGACCGCCGCGGCTACCAGATGGACCCCGCGAACGCGCGGGAGGCGCTGCGCGAGGTGCTCCTCGACGTCGACGAGGGCGCGGACATGGTGATGGTCAAGCCCGCCTCCACGTACCTGGACGTCATCGCCCGGGTGCGGGAGGTCACGACGCTGCCGGTCGCCGCCTACCATGTGAGCGGCGAGTACGCGATGCTCATGGCCGCCGCCGAACGGGGGTGGCTCGACGAGCGCCAGGCCGCCCTCGAGACCCTCACGGCCATCCGCCGCGCCGGGGCCGACATCATCATCACCTACCACGCCGAGCGGGCCGCCCGCTGGCTCACGGAGGTCCACTGATGGCCACGACCAGCGCCCGCCCGCCCCGCCACAAGCCGGACCGCGTCGACGGGCAGCTGCTGAACGCCCTGCAGGCCGGGATCCCCCTGTCGCGCCGGCCGTTCGCCGAGATCGGCGCCGCGATCGGCCTGGCCGAGGACGAGGTGCTGGCCCGCACCGCCCGCCTCAAGGAGGCGGCGATCATCCGGCAGATCTCCGCGATCTTCGACACGCGCGCCCTCGGCTACACGAGCAGCCTGGTGGCGGCCCGCTACAGCGACGACCGCCTCTTCGACGCGGCGAAGGTCATCAACGGCCACCCCGGCGTGAGCCACAACTACCGCCGCACCCACGACTTCAACGTGTGGTTCACCGTCGCGGTGGAGCACGACTCGAAGCTGGGCCTGGAGGGCACCGTCGACGCCCTCGCGGAGGCGACGGGGGCGGAGTCGATGCGGCTCCTGCCGACGCTCCAGCTCTTCAAGATCGCGGTGCAGCTCGACATGACGGGCGAGAAGAAGGTGGACGACCGCACCGCCCCGAAGGCGGCGCCCGTGCGCGGCGACGGGGTGCTGCCGTCGGAGGAGGACCGCCGCTACGTCCTGGTGCTGCAGCAGGACCTGCCGATCGAGCCGGCCCCGTTCGACCGCTGGGCGGCCGACGCGGGCATGGACCCGGACGAGCTCATCGCCCAGGGCGAGACGTTCATCCAGCGCCGCTACATGCGCCGCTTCGCCGCCGTCCTGAACCACCGCCGCGCCGGGTTCGGCGCGAACGGCATGGCGGTGTGGCGGGTGCCGGAGGACCGCCTCGACGAGGTCGGCCCGCGGATGGCGGCGTTCTCCGCCGTGTCGCACTGCTACCGCCGCCCCACCTACCCGGACTGGCCGTTCAACCTGTTCGCGATGGTCCACGCGCGCAGCCTGGACGCCTGCGAGGAGGCGATCCGGGCGCTGGCGGAGGACACCGGGCTCACCGACCCCGCCGACCGTGCGGTGCTCTACTCGACGCTCGAGTTCAAGAAGATCCGCCTCGTGTACTTCTCTCCCGAGCACCGCGAGTGGGAGCGGCGCGCCCTCGCCGGGGAGGCGCTCCCGCTTGGCTAGCCCGGACGCGGCGGGGGGCGTCGCCAGCCGCTCCGCCGCCCTGTACGCGCGCGCCCGGGAGGTCCTGGTGGGGGGCGTCAACTCCCCGGTCCGGGCGATGCGGTCCATCGGACGGGACCCCCTGTTCATCGACCGGGCCCGGGGCGCGCACGTGTGGGACGCCGACGGGGTGCGCTACGTCGACTACCTCGCCACGTGGGGCCCCGCGATCCTGGGGCACGCGGCGCCGGAGGTGATCGACGCGCTCGCCGCGGCGCTGCCGCGCGGCACCTCCTACGGGGCGCCCACGGAGCGCGAGATCGAGATGGCGGAGGCGGTGCGCGACGCGTTCCCCGCCATCGAGCAGCTGCGCATGACCTCGTCGGGCAGCGAGGCGGTGACCGGGGCGATCCGCCTGGCGCGCGCCGCGACGGGGCGCGAGGCGATCGTGAAGACGGAGGGCGGCTACCACGGCGCCATCGACGGCCTGCTCGCCCAGGCCGGCAGCGGCGCCACGACGCTCGGGGTGCCCACGAGCCCCGGCGTCCCGGCCGGCGCGACCGCCGCGACCCGCCTCGTGCCGTACAACGACCTCGCCGCCGCCGAGGCCGCCCTGCAGGGCGCCGCCGCGATGATCGTGGAGCCCGTCGCCGGGAACATGGGGGTCGTGCCGCCCGCCCCCGGCTACCTGCAGGGGCTGCGCGAGGCGTGCGACCGCGCCGGGGCGCTCCTCATCCTGGACGAGGTGATCACCGGCTTCCGCATCGCCCGAGGCGGGGCGCAGGAGCGCTTCGGGGTGCGGGCCGACATCACGTGCCTCGGCAAGGTGATCGGCGGCGGCCTGCCGGTGGGGGCGTTCGGCGGCCCGCGCGCGGTGATGCGCCAGCTCGCCCCGGAGGGCCCCTGCTACCAGGCGGGCACCCTGTCCGGGAACCCCCTCGCGACCACCGCCGGCATCGCGACGCTCGGCGCCCTCGCGCGCCCCGGCGTGTACGACCGGCTGGAGGAGGGCGGCGCCGCCCTGGAGGAGGCGATCCGCGCGAGCGGCGCCTCCGTCACGGTGAACCGCGTCGGCTCGATGCTCACCCCCTTCTTCACGGACGGGCCCGTCACCGACTACGCGTCGGCGACCCGCAGCGACACCGACGCCTACGGCCGCTTCGCGCGCGCGCTGCTCGACAACGGCGTGTACCCGCCGCCGTCGCAGTTCGAGGCGTGGTTCGTGGGCCTCGCCCACGACGACGCCGACCTCGCGGCGACACGCGACGCGCTCGCCACGGCGGCCGCGGCGGCGTGAGGGACGCCCTGTCCGCCGAGCCCCTCCTCGCGGCAGGGCTCGTGGAGCCCGCCCCGGAGCCCGTCATCACGCCGCTCGTGTGCCCCCCGCTGTCCCGCCAGGAGGCGATCGGGCTCGATCTGATCCTGGAGGGCTTCCTGCTGCACCACGGGCGCCCCCGCCAGCTCGCCATCGAGGAGCCGGGACGGCGCGTGCTCGCCGGGGACTACTGCTACGCGCAGGGGCTCGTGCAGGTTGCGGCGTCCGGCGACCTCGTCGTCATCGAGGCGCTCGCCGACCTCATCGCCCTGTCCGCCGCCGCCGCCGACGGCCGCCGCTCCGCCCTCGCCCCCCTGTGGGCCGGGACGGTCGCGGCGATCCGGGCGCGGCGCGCCGGCGACGACGACGACGGCGTCGCGATCGCCCTCTCGGCGGCGAAGCGGGCGCTGCGGGTGGACGGCGACCCGGAGCCGCTCGCGGCCCTCGCCGGCGGGCTGCCGCACGTCACGCGCTTCGCGGAGGTGCTGGCCCCGTGAGCCGTGACCTGCGCGGATGGATCGCGGAGCTGCGCCGCGCCGGCGAGCTCGTCGACGTGGACGCCACGGTCGACCCCCACCTCGAGATCACCGAGATCGTCGACCGGGTCGGGAAGCGGTTCGGCCCGGCGCTCCTGTTCCGGGACGTCGCCGGCAGCGACCTGCCGGTGCTCGCGAACCAGTACGGAAGCTGGCGCCGCATCGCGATGGCCCTGAACACCGACAGCCTCGACGCGCTCGGGGCCCGCGTCGGCGAGCTTCTCGACCTGCAGCCACCGCAGGGCATCGTCGCGAAGGTGAAGGCGCTCGGGAAGCTGCGGGAGCTCGCCTCGTTCGCCCCGAAGATCGCGAAGGACGGCCCCTGCCAGGAGGTGTGGCTTCCGGAGCCGGACCTCGACGCCCTGCCGATCCTCACGTGCTGGCCCGGCGACGGCGGCCCGTTCATCACCCTGCCGCTCGTGTTCAGCAAGGACCCCCGCACCGGGGTGCGCAACTGCGGCATGTACCGCATCCAGAAGGTGGACTCGCGCACCGCCCTGATGCACTGGCAGATCCACAAGGACGGCGCGGCGCACCTGCGCGACTCCGCCGGCCGGGTGGAGGTCGCCGTCGCGATCGGCACGGACCCCGCCACGACGTACACGGCGTCGGCGCCGCTGCCGCCGCACGTCGACGAGATGATGTTCGCCGGGTTCCTGCGCGGGAAGAGCGCCGAGATGGTCCGGTGCCGCACCATCGACGTGGAGGTGCCGGCGGAGAGCGAGATCGTGCTGGAGGGCTACGTCGACGCGAACGACCTGCGCCCCGAGGGGCCGTTCGGCGACCACACCGGCTTCTACACGCCGGTGGACCGCTACCCGGCGTTCCACCTCACCGGCATGTCGATGCGGCGCAACGCGATCTACTCCACCACCATCGTGGGGATCCCCCCGATGGAGGACTTCTTCCTGGGGAAGGCGACGGAGCGCATCTTCCTGCCGATCATCCGCACGATGATCCCCGACATGGTGGACATGAACCTCCCCCTGGAGGGGGTGTTCCACAACTGCGCGATCGTCTCGATCGACAAGCGCTACCCGGGGCACGCGAAGAAGGTGATGAACGCGATCTGGGGGCTCGGGCTCCTGTCGCTCACGCGGTGCGTCGTCGTGGTCGACGCCGACGTCGACGTGCAGGACGTGTCGTCGGTCGCGTTCCACGCCTTCTCGAACGTTGACGTGGGCCGCGACATGCTCGTCACGGAGGGCCCCGTCGACGCCCTCGACCACGCCGCCCCGTACGACTCGTACGGGTCGAAGGTGGGCTTCGACGCGACGCGGAAGCTGCCCGGGGAGGGGGTCGTGCGGCCCTGGCCGGAGGCGATCTCGATGAGCCCGGAGGTGCGCGCGCGGGTCGACGCGCGGTGGGCCGAGCTGGGCATCCCGGGGGGCTGACGGACCGCTCGCGGGCGAGTGGAAGAAAGGACATTCTC
>JBFLWO010000154.1:0-5665 GCA_040757755.1 Actinomycetota bacterium | reverse complement strand
GCCGCGACCCCTCGGCGCCCCCGCACGGCGCCGGCGCCCCGCCGGAACCCGGGAGTAACCGCCCGATGACCGCCACACCGGCGCGCCCGGCCGCAGCCGGCGCGATCCGGCGCCACCGCCCCCTGTTCGTCAGCCTCCTCAAACGGGAGGTCCGGCAGCGCTACAAAGGCTCCGCCCTCGGCCTCCTGTGGACGTTCATCGCGCCGCTGTCCGTGATGCTCGCCTACGCCCTCGTCTTCCACTACGTGTACCGCGTCGTCGACATCCCCGACTACCCCCTGTTCCTGCTGTCGGGGATGGTCACGTGGTTCCTGTTCGCCGGCGGCGCCCAGGGGGCGGCGCAGAGCCTCGTCGGGAACGCCAACCTCATCAAGAAGGTGCGGTTCCCGCGGGAGCTCATCCCCGCCAGCGTCGTCGGCAGCCACCTCGTCACCGCCGTCGCGATGCTCGCCGTGCTCGTCCCCGTCAACCTCGCCGTCGTCCCCGCCGCCCGCAGCGCCACCCTCGTCCTCCTGCCCGTCGCGCTCCTCCTCATCACCGCGCTCACCGTCGGCTTCGCCCTCATCGTCGCCGCCCTCAACGTCTACTTCCGCGACGTGGAGCACATCCTCGGGGCGCTGCTCCTGCCCTGGTTCTTCCTCACCCCGATCTTCTACACGCCCGACTCGCTCCCCGGCGGGGCGCAGAGCTTCCAGTGGCTCGCCGACGTCCTCAACTGGGGGAACGTCGTCGCCCCCTTCGTCGTCGTCACCCGCGACGCGATCTTCCACGGGGAATGGCCCAGCGCCGGGCAGCTCGGCTACTGCGTCGCCGCCGCCGCCGGCATGCTCGCCATCGGCCTCGCCGTCTTCCGCCGCCTCGAACGCGAGATGGCGGTGGAGCTGTGACGCCCGTGCAGGTGGGGGAGGTGCGGCTGCGCGGCGTGTCCCGCCGCTACCGCGTCCTGCACGAACGAAACCACACCCTGAAGGAGACGCTGCTCAGGCGGCGGCGCACCGTCGCCACCGACCACTGGGTGCTGCGCGACGTCGACCTCGACGTCCCCCCCGGCCAGGCCCTCGGCATCATCGGCCGAAACGGCATCGGCAAGAGCACCCTCCTCAAGCTCGTCGCCGGCGTCATCCCCCCCCAGGCCGGCACCGTCGAGGTCGGCGGCGTCGTCGCCAGCATGCTCGAGCTGGGCGCCGGCTTCCACCCCGACTTCAGCGGCGTCGAGAACGTCGTCCTGCAGGGCGCCCTGCACGGCGTGGAGGAACGCGTCATCCGCGCCCGCATGGACGACATCGTCGCGTTCGCCGAGCTCGACGACTACATCGACATGCCCGTCAAGACGTACTCCAGCGGCATGTTCATGCGGCTCGGGTTCAGCGTCGCCGTCCACATCGAGGCGGACGTCATGCTGCTCGACGAGGTCCTCGCCGTCGGCGACGCCGCCTTCCAGCGCAAATGCCTCGGCCGCATCCACGAGTTCCGCGACCGCGGCGGCACCCTCCTGTTCGTCTCCCACGACGCCGACACCGTCACCCGCGTCTGCGACCGGGCGATCCTCCTGAACGAAGGGCACGTCGTCGCCGACGGCACCCCCGCCGAGGTGCTCGCGGAATACGACGTCCACCTCGCCCGGGAGGCATCGCGCCGCACCGTGAAAGAGGAGCACGACCGGCGCCTGGGGGAGACCTCCGGGGTCCCCGGCACCGGCCGCGTCGAGATCACCGGCGTGCGCCTCCTCGGGCGCGACGGGGAGACCGACCGGTTCGCCAGCGGCGACGAGCTCGCCGTCGAGCTCGACCTGGAGCCGCGCGAGACCGTCCACCGGCCGCTCGTCGGCATCGAGTTCCACACCATGGACAGCATCCAGCTGTACGGCACCAACAACCGGATGGACGGCGTCGCCATCGACGAGCTGTCCGCCCCCACCACCATCCGGTTCCGGATCCCGCGCCTCCCCCTCCACCAGGGGCGCTTCCAGCTGTCCGCCGTCGCCTGCTCCCGGGACGAGAGCGAGATCTACCACCTCTTGCGGTTCTGCCGCGAGTTCACCGTCGCGCCCCGCGGCCCCGGCGTGGGGCCCGTCGCCGTGGACGCGGAATGGGACGTCGAGGTGGCGCGGGAGCCCGCCACCCCCTGACCGGGGATCAGACCCCGACGAGCCTCTCGACGTCCGCGTCGACCATCATGTTCACGAGGCCCTCGAAGTCCACCTCCGGCTCCCAGCCCAGCACCTCGCGCGCCTTCGACGGGTCGCCCACCAGGAGGTCCACCTCCGCCGGGCGGATCAGCTCCGGGTCGATGCGCACGTACTCGTCGGGGTCCAGGCCGGCGCGGCCGAACGCCAGCTCCACCAGGCGCCCCACCGTGTGCGTCTCCCCCGTCGCGACGACGTAGTCGTCCGGCGCGTCCTGCTGCAGCATCAGCCACATCGCCCGCACGTAGTCGCCGGCGAACCCCCAGTCGCGCTTCGCGTCCAGGTTCCCCAGCGCGACGTGGTCGTCGACGCCCGCCTTGATGCGGGCCACCGCGTTCGTCACCTTCCGCGTCACGAACTCCAGGCCGCGGCGCGGGGACTCGTGGTTGAACAGGATCCCCGAGCAGCAGAACATGTCGTAGCTCTCACGGTAGTTCACCGTGATGTAGTGGCCGTAGCACTTCGCCACCCCGTACGGGCTGCGCGGGTGGAACGGCGTGAGCTCCGTCTGCGGCGTCTCCCGCACCTTCCCGAACATCTCGCTGGACGACGCCTGGTAGAACCGGATCCCGGGGTTCACCTGGCGGATCGCCTCCAGCAGGCGCGTCACCCCCACCGCCGTGAACTCCGCCGTCAGCACCGGCTGGTCCCACGAGGTGGGCACGAAGCTCTGCGCCGCCAGGTTGTACACCTCGTCCGGCCCGGAGCGGGCCAGGGCGGCGGTGAGCGACGGCTGGTCCAGCAGATCGGCGTGCACGAGGCGGACGCGGTCCTGGATGTGCTCGATGCGGTCGTAGCTCTCCGTCGACGACCGGCGCACCATCCCCCACACCTCGTACCCCCTGTCGAGGAGGAACTCCGCGAGGTACGAGCCGTCCTGACCGGTGATCCCGGTGATGAGAGCCGTGGGCATGGGGGTCAACCCTCCTTCCGGGCGCGCGCCCGCCAGTGGTCGAGCGTGTCCCTCAACGTCGTCTCCAGCGGGATCTCGGGCTGCCAGCCCGTGTCCGCCGTCAGGCGGGACGGGGAACCATACAAGTCGGCAAGCTCACCCTCCCGGCGGCGTGAAGGGTCCGACACGACGCTGACGCGGCAGCGCGCAAGCCCCGCCATCACGTCCACGATGTCGCGGATCGACACGGACCGGCCGGAGCACACGAGGTACGGCACCGCCGGGTCCCCGGACTCGGCGATCGCCCAGTAGGCGCGCACCACGTCGCGCACGTCGCTGAAGTCGCGCCGCGTGTCGACGTTGCCGAGCCGGACGACGACCTCCTCGTCCTCCCGGGCCTCCGCCTCCGCGATCTGCAGCGCGACGGTCGGCACCACGAAGCGGGGGTCCTGGCCGGGCCCCAGGTGGTTGAAGGCGCGCACCCGCACCGCCCTCAGGTCGAACGCGCGGGCGTAGCTCTCCACCGCGAGGTCCGCCGCCGCCTTCGACGCCCCGTACGGCGACACGGGCGTCATCGGCATGTCCTCCGTCACCGGCAGCTCGCCGGCGGCGACCCGCCCGTACACCTCGCCGCTCGTCACCGCCACGCACGTCGCGGTCGACCCCTCCAGGCGCAGCGCCTCGAGGAGCGCGAGGGTGCCGCCCAGGTTCACCTCCCACGTCGGCATCGGCGCGGTGAACGACTGGCCCACCGACGACGCCCCCGCCAGGTGGAACACCCGGTCGGGCGCGGCGTCCGCCAGCACGCGCCGCACCGACTCCACCATGCGCAGCTGCGCCTCGTGGCCCACGACGCCGTCGGGGGCCGTGTCGCCCATGCCGGCGCCGAGGAGGCCGTGGACCTCCGCCCCCCGCTCCCGGCACAGCCGCGCGAGGTGCCCCCCCGCGAACCCCGTGACCCCCGTGATGAGAACCCGCACGGCGCGTGACACTACCCTGCCGGCGGCGGGAAACGACGCGGCGGCGCCGAATACCGGCACCCGTATGTCAGGTTTCTGTATGAGGGGCTTGTCACACACGTTTCGGCGCATCTACGGTGTCGGCGTGCCAGGAGTCCGTCGGGTCATACGCGCATGCCTCCTCGCCGTCGCGGCCCTCGCCCTCACCGCCCCCCTCGCGGCGGCGAGCCCGCGCGACGTGGTCGCCGACTACTGGGCCGACGGGCAGATCGACCCGTCCGTCTACTCCACCGCCGACCTGAAGGGCGCGCTGCGCGAGCCCACCGTCGCCTCCGGCGGCGGCGTGTACGACGCGTTCGCGGACATCATCCACGCCGAGCTCACCGCGCGGCTCGTCGGCGGCCGCGACGGCGACCGCCCCGCGGCACCGCCCAGCGCCCCCGTCACGAAGGGCCCCGGCGCCACGGGGGGCGGCACCGTGACCGCCGGGCAGAACGAGATCCCCGGCCCCCTCCCCGGCCCGGTCCCCACGCCGCCCGCCGCCGCCGCCGACGACGACCTGCCCCTCGCCTTCCTCATCCTCAGCGGGGCCGCCGGGGTGCTCGTCCTGAGCGGCGGCGCCGTCGCCGCCATCCGCCGCCTGCGGCGCTGACACCCGCGGCGGCGGCCGTGACGGGCCGGCAGGACCGCCTGCAGCGGGTCGTTGCACCCGTGCCGCGCCGCGCGGCGGTCGCTAGAGTGCCCGGCCACCGTCCGCATCGAGCGACGATCGGAGATCGCCCCATGCCCACCGCCGGTAGCTACAGCCTGTCCATCCGCGCCGAGATCCAGGCCACCGTAGGGCTCTTCGGACGGGTGATGGCCGCGATCGGCGAGGCCGGCGGCGAAGTCGGCGGCGTCGACATCGTCCGCTCCGGCCGCGACTCCGTCACCCGCGACATCACGGTCCTCGCCCGCGACACCGAGCACGGCGACGCGATCCGCGACACCGTCGACGGCATCGACGGCGTGCGGGTCCTGTCCGTGAAGGACCGCGTCTTCATGTCCCACGAGGGCGGCAAGGTCGGGATGCAGAACCGCACCGCGCTCGAGACCCGCGACGACCTGTCGATGGCGTACACCCCCGGCGTCGCCCGGGTGTGCATGACGATCCACCACGAGCCCGACACCGTGTGGGACTACACGATCAAGGGCAACAGCGTGATGGTGGTGGGCGACGGCAGCTCCGTCGTCGGGGAGGGCGACCTGGGGGCGCTCGCGTCGCTGCCCGCCGCCGAGGCGAAGTGCATGTTCCTGCGCGAGTTCGCCGGCGTCGACGGCTTCCCGCTGCCCGTCACGGTGCGCGACCCCGACGACTTCACCCGCGTGGTGAAGCTCATCAGCTCGGTGTTCGCCGGAATCCACCTCACCGACATCGCCGCCCCCCGCTGCTTCGAGATCATCGAGAAGCTCGGCGCCGCCGTCGACATCCCCGTCTTCCAGGACGACCAGGAGGGCACCGCCGCGTCGGTGCTCGCCGCCGTCCTGAACGGGCTGCGGCTCGCCGGCAAGCGCCTGGAGGACAGCCGGGTCGTCGTCGCCGGCCTCGGCCCCGGCGGGATGGCCACCGTGCGGCTCCTCACCGTCGCC